>JAUVWB010000333.1 GCA_030604345.1 Desulfofustis sp.
ATGCACGTTCACCGAGGTGCCGCCGCTGCAACTGACCGAGGAACTGCGGCGCCGCGCCCGCTTGGCCAAGACTGATTCGGAGGTGTCATAATGTCCGTCGTCACACTGCATATCAACGATGAACTGGTCAGCGCCCGCAGCGACCAGAAATTGCTCGAGGTGATCAGGGAGCAGGGGATCGAAATCCCCACCCTCTGCCATATGGAAGGGATCAGCGACCTGGGCGGCTGCCGGCTCTGTCTCGTCGAGGTCCAGGGCTCGAACCGGCTGCTCGCCTCCTGCGTCACCCCGGTCCAAGAGGGGATGTCGGTCTACACCCACAGCGAACGGTTGGTCAAGTACCGGCGCATGATCATGGAGCTGCTGCTCTCCGAGAGAAACCACCCCTGCGCCGTGTGCGTCATGAACGGCCACTGCGAATTGCAGTACGAGGCAGCCAAACTGGGCGTCGACCACGTCCGCTACGACTATCTCTCACCCGATCTCCCCATTGACGCCAGCCACAGCAACTTTACCCTCGACCACAACCGCTGCATCCTCTGTCTGCGCTGTGTCCGAGTGTGTGACGAGGTCGAGGGAGCCCATACTCTCGACGTCATGGGCCGCGGCACCAACAGCCGCATCATCACCGCGCTCAATCGCCCCTGGGGCAACTGCATCAGCTGCACCAAATGCGGCAAGTGCGTGCAGGTCTGCCCGACCGGCGCCCTCTTCGAAAAGGGTTCGTCGGTGGGGGAAATGGAGAAACGCCACGCCTTCCTGTCCTGGATTCTCAACGGCAGGGAGCGCAAGGAATGGCACTGGTGATCGGCGCGGCCGTCCAGACAGCTTTTGACAGAAGAGGAACAGCATCATGAAACAGCATGCAAAAAGAAAGAAGATCAGATTGGCGACGGCCTGGCTCGGCGGATGTTCCGGATGCCACATGAGTCTGCTTGATCTGGATGAACGACTGATCGACTTGTTCCAGGCCGCTGACCTGGTCTACAGTCCGATCGCCGATATCAAGGTCTTTCCGGAAGAGGTCGATGTGACGCTGGTGGAAGGGGCGGTAGCCAACGTCGACCACCTGGAACTGGCGCAACAGATCCGGGAGCGCAGCACGATCGTGGTCAGTTTCGGCGACTGCGCGGTGACCGGCAACGTCACCAGCCTGCGCAACCGGCTCAAGGTGGACGACCTGCTCACCAAGGTCTACCAGGAAGGCCCGGGCAAGGCGCCGCGCGGTCTGGAAGAGGACCGGATCATCCCGGCCCTGATCCCGAAGGTGCTGCCGTTGCATCAGGTCATCGAGGTGGACGCCTATGTGCCCGGCTGCCCCCCCGAACCCGATGCCATCTGGGAGGCGGTCAGTGCCCTGCTGCACGGCGCCCCGGTGCGGTTGAAACAAGAGATGAGATACTTTGGCTGAGCCGGCCGGGAACGGGTTCGCTCGCTCCCGCCCGCACCGTTATCAGTTTTCAGGAGGAACAGTATCATGGGCCAGACGGTTACCATCGATCCCGTGACCCGTATCGAAGGGCACGCCAAGATCACCATTCACCTCGACGATGGGGGAGCCGTGGAAGATGTCCGCTTCCACGTCACCGAGTTCAGAGGTTTTGAAAAATTCTGTGAAGGCCGCAGTTTCTGGGAAATGCCCGGCATCACCGCGCGGAGCTGCGGCATCTGCCCGGTCAGCCACCTGATGGCTTCGGCCAAGGCCGGCGACGCCATCCTGGGCGTAAAGATACCGCCGGCGGCGGAAAAACTGCGCCGCTTGATGAACTGGGCGCAATACGTGCAAAGCCATGCGCTGAGTTTCTTTCATCTGAGCGCACCGGACCTGCTGCTGGGCATGGAGAGTTTTCCGGCGGCGCGCAACATCGTCGGCCTGCTCCAGGCCTACCCGGAAGTGGCCCGCAACGGCATCCGGCTGCGCCAGATCGGCCAGGAGATCATCCGTATCCTCGGCGGCAAGAGCGTCCACCCGTCGTGGACGGTACCCGGCGGCGTCCGCCAGCCGCTCTCCGCCGACGATCGCGACACGATTAAACGAATGCTGCCGGACGCCTTCGACATCATCGAGATCGCCCTGGATCTGCTCAAAGACAGCTTCGAATCGTTTGCCAAAGAGATCGAGACCTATGGCAACTTTCCCAGCCTGTTTGCCGGTCTGGTCACCCCGGACGGCGGTCTCGAGCATTACGACGGGCTGCTCAGGGTCATGGACAGCGACGGGAAACTGCTCGAGGAAGGGATCGACCCGGCCCGCTACCGGTCCATCATCGAGGAAGCGGTGGAGCCGTGGAGCTACTTGAAGTTCCCTTACTACAAGCCGCTCGGGTACGAGGACGGAGCCGGGATGTACCGGGTCGGCCCGTTGGCCCGGATCAACATCTGCGACTATATCGGCACCCCTCGAGCCGACCGGGAACTACGCCAGTTCCGGCGTCTCGGCGAACGAGGCAAACCGGTGGTGAGCAGTTTCCACTACCATTATGCCCGGCTCATCGAGGTCCTCTTCGCCCTGGAAAAGATCGAAGAGACCCTGGAGTCCGACGACATCACCTCGACTCGCGTTCGCAGTGAGGCCGGGGTCAACCAATTGGTCGGCATCGGCGTCAGCGAAGCACCGCGCGGCACGCTGTTCCACGAATATCACGTGGATGAAAACGGCATCCTGCAGAAGGCCAACCTGATCGTCGCCACCGGCCAGAACAACCTGGCCATGAACCGGACCGTACGCCAGATCGCCGAGGCCTATATCACCGACGGGAAGCCCGGGGAAGGATTG
>JAUVWB010000033.1 GCA_030604345.1 Desulfofustis sp.
GAAAGACCATAAACGAGATCAAGTCGCGCAGTCCACCGCTCAGCTGAGCTGTCTGCTCTCGTTTCGAGACCGCCGGTGGCTGCCCGGATGGCTCAGCTACCATCCTGCCGGGCATCGCCAACGAACGCTGTAATTGTTCGGCATCAATGCCCAGCACCCCGGCAAAATGGGCGGCCATGACCGATCGTTGCAAAGTCGAATCGGCAGCCGCCAGAAGCGGTTGAAGCTCTTCCATGATCCGCGTCTTGCCGTCCAGGCTCATGCCATGCCGCCGAATCATGCAGTTAAGGGCAAACTCTGGTAACGGTTCGGCCTGCGCCACAACTTTCTCCAACTCCTCGCGGCCGTGCTTTCGAATGAAGCTGTCCGGATCCTCTCCTGTCGGGAGCAGGGCCACCTTGGCGCTGATCCGTTCGGCCAAAAACAGCGGCACAGCTCGCTCCGCCGCCTTGCTTCCGGCACTGTCACCGTCGAAAAGCAAAACCGCTTCATCAACCATCCCCTTGAGCAGACGGAGCTGCTCTTTGGTCAAGGCCGTTCCCAGCGGAGCAACCACGGTCTGATACCCATGGTTCACCAGGGACAGCAGGTCGAAATTGCCCTCCACCACGGTGACTCGGCGCTGTTTCCGGATGTCGTCGAGCTGTTGGAACAACCCGAACAGCAGGTTGCTTTTATGGTAAATCCGGCTTTCCGGAGAGTTGAGATATTTCGGGTTTCCATCTCCGAGGATTCGCCCGCCGAAGCCGGCCACCCGGCCCCGGGAATCACAGATAGGACACATGATTCGATCACGGAAACGATCGTATATTCGCCCCTGCTCTTTGGTTACCAGTAAGCCGGCCTCCACTGCCGCTTCACGTTCTGCCTGATCGAGCTGATTGCCGAGGAAATTCCAGCCGGCATCTTCGACCGAAGGGGCATATCCCAGCCGATACCGCTCGATGACCGCCGGACCGATGCCTCGCTGCTGCAAATAACGGCGGGCCGATTGAGCTTCGGGAGCCTGGAGCAGAAAACGATGATAGAGGCGTGCCGCCTTGTCGCTAACCGCAAACAACGCCTGCCGCTGCCGTTGCTGTTCGATCTCCCAATCCGACTGCTGCTGTTGCGGCAGACTGATATGTAAACGATCGGCCAGCACTTTCAGCGCTTCTCTAAACTCCACATGGTTATATTCCATGACGAAGTTAAAAACGTCACCGGCAGCCCCGCAGCCGAAACAATAATAGAACTGCTGCCCCGGATGTACGGAGAAGGACGGGGTCTTTTCCTGATGAAAGGGGCACAGTCCCAAATAACGCACGCCGCTTCGCTTCAGATCAACATGCTCGCCAATAATCTGCACGATATCGGACTGCTGCTTCACCGCCGCCTTTATTTCTTCCCAGCTATCCATGTGTTACCGTACAATTGATCAGAGAGGGGTGATTTGCTTCATCCGATCAACTATAATGACTATCACCTATCGTCGCTACGCTTTTGCCGGTCGTTGATCAAGGACAGTGCCGCCATGGAAGATATTGATAAGGTCCTCGCTTACCAGATCAAAAAAGATATCGCCGATCGTTATTTCGGCCTGAGGAAACTCATCGAGCAGGACAGCGCCGCCTACCTCGACACCATCGTCGAGGCCACGGCCGAATTCGAAGCGGGAATCGGTCTCGATCTCATTCGCCTCTACATACTGCTGCGCGAGCCGGATTTGATCAGGCAGTTTCAGCAGCTGCTGGGCCTTGATGGCGACTTCTTTTACGTCGCTTACCTCTGCTCCTCGCCAACCATCCGCGCCCGCCTCTTCGCCAACGAAGCGTGCCCCGGCATTACCAGGAGGATGCGTTTCCAACGTCTTTTTTTGTCCATCTATGAACGGCTGCAGGCCAGAAGCGAGTCATACCGGCGAACCAGGCAGGAGATCGAAGAGCAGTGGGAAACGCTCGTCGAACAAATCAAACTTTTTTATCGGAAAAATGATCTCCAGAACATCCTCTCGTTCATCAAGACGCTCGACCAACATGATGAGCACCTCCTGACGGGAGGCCGTCCGGACCCGGGCGATCGTGCTGCCCTGGAAAACAAAATGCACTTGCAGCCGCCCGACAGCGCCGAGACGCTGCTGCCCCGAATGCCGGTGCTGCCATCGCTTGACCTCGTCAAAGAACGGTTGCTGCCCCTTCTCAAAATGGCCTTTCGCGCGCAGCCCGAACTAGACGTGAAAGCCTTCTGTCGAGGCTGAATTGGCTGCAGGCTTCGCCTTTGCCCACTCAGTCGGAATGAACGAGGCAAACCGCTTGCTGTACCATAGACCACTTTATTTTACTTGTATTTGTAATCTTTTTATCAAATTACTATACTTGCAGAAGAGAAGGTGCTGCCTCCAATCGATCCACCCACACCCCCAGATGGCCCTATGACCGACCAACACAAAGGGAAAGTGCTGCTTATCTCTGCCGCCGACAACCAGGAAGAGATAAACGAAGCCCTGTCAGCACTGGGCTTTCAGGTGTTCGCTGTGCAGAAAGCCGCCGCCGTCCAGGGTCATTGTCGTTCTCATGATTTCGAATGCATCATCCTGCTGCACCCACCGGACAATCCCTGGTCGACCATCAGGCCCGACACCGATTTCCCGGAGAATATACCGCTTCTTCTGGCGGGAGGCAGCGGACCCTCCGTCGGCACCCATGACCCGATCATCTTCCACGTCGAACCCACAGCCGAAGCCGTAGTCGCGCACCTTCCCCTGCTCCAGCGTATCCGTTCACTTTTCCGGGAAAAAGAAGATCGTGAGCGACACATAAGTGACTTGGAGCAGACCCTTCGGCAACAGCAGCAATCGATGAAACAGCATAGTGACTTTCTCGATGTGCTTGCCTCGCGTGACGGCCTCACCGGTCTTTACAATCGCCGGCACCTCAACAAAATACTCACCCGTGAGTTCGCCTACCATCTGGAGCACGGCAGTGATCTGTCCCTGCTTCTTTTGGATCTCGACTTTTTTGATGAATTAAACAAAAAGGCCGGTCGAGCTTATGGCGATTTTGTCCTCAATGACTTTGCCGCTCGTCTCACCTCCATAACCACTCCGAAAGGGGTCTGCTTTCGTTTCAGCGGCGAGGTTTTTGTTGCTCTGCTGCCTGAAACCTCTCTGGCTGAGGCCGTCACCATTGCGGAGAAAATCAGGAACAGCCTGGAAGGCAAGGCCTTTGTCAGAGGAACGCAGCGCCATCGACTGACCCTCTCCGTAGGGGTCGCATCCCTGATGGAGCACCGACCAGAGGACGATGATCAGCTTATCACTTTTGCCGAACAGGCCTTGTTTGCGGCCAAGGCCGAGGGGCGCAACCGCGTGGCGGTATACCAACCTGCACGGCCGGTGGTCAGTGATGGCAGCTCGTCCCGGCAGACCATGGCGCAAGTCAAGGAAACACTGGCCAAGATTCTCGACAAGACACGAAAATCAGCCATAGAGTCCATGCAACTATTAGCAAAAGAAATTGCCGGACAAGAAAACCAGGCCCACATCAAAATGGTTCGTCGTTATGTCGAATTGATCGGCCGCCAGATGAACATGCCGGAATCACTGATCCGGACCTTCAAGAATGCCAGCACGCTACAGACCTCAATCAGGTTGCTGCTGCACAACGAGATGATCAGAAAACGACAGGAGTTCTCCAGTGATGAACGGGAATTGATGAACGACTTTCCTTACAAATTACTGGAGCTAACCGAACTTTTCGACTTCTTTGCCGGTGAGCGAGCCATTCTTCTGTATCACGCTGAACGTTACGATGGTTACGGCTCCCCCGAAGGGCTCAAAGGAGAAGAGATACCATTCGGGGCTCGACTGTTTGCCCTGGTTGACGCCTTGGCGGCGATGAACAGCGATCGCCCCCATCGAAAACGATTGTCGCCGGAAGGCATCGTGCAGCAATTGGTCAACGGTGCCGGCTCCCAATTTGATCCGGATCTGGTCTTACGGGCATTGGATGTCTTGAAACTGCATCACCTTATGGATATCGCCCCGGAGATGATCGATGGCGCAATCCAATCCATTCAAGCGAAAAAATCCGGCACCCCATCATGAATGAACAGCGCGCCGCTATTCTCAACCAATTGGAAGCCCTGCCGGCATTGCCGGCGACGGTGAGCCGGGTCTTACAGGTGACCGGCGATCCGGACAGTTCCGCCCACGACCTGATGGTGGCTATCCTCCCCGACCAGGTCATGTGCGCCACCATTCTCAAGCTCGCCAATTCCGCTTTCTTCGGCATGCCGAGGCAGGTCAACAGTGTGGAAAAAGCGATCACGGTGCTTGGCTACAACGAAATACGCAACATTGTCGTCGGCAAAGCGGTCTTCACCTCCTGTCAATCCATGTGCCGCAACAATCGGGATGCGGTCAACCGCTTTTGGGACCATTCGTTTCACTGCGGCCTGGCGGCCGCGAAGATCATCGCCGAAGAGGTGCGCCTGTCAGCCTCTGAATTATTTATCGCCGGCTTGATTCACGATATTGGCAAGCTCATCATCTTGGTAGCCCTGGGTGGCGGCCACGCCGATATCCTGGTTCTGGCCGACCCAACCGATTTTTCGCGTTATCTTCGAGAAAGCGACACCTATGCGATCGGGCACGACGAAATCGCCGTTCGCCTGTTCAACCGCTGGCTCTTTCCCCGCTCCCTGATCAATGCCGTCGGCTATCACCACCGTCCGCAGGAATCACCATTTAATCAACTGGCACCAATCATCGTCCAAGTGGCCGATCTCCTCTCCCTGGCCCATCTCAACCCACAAGGTCCCAGCGCCAAGGATATTTACACCGTTATCGAAGATTTTCTCCCGGAACTCAAAGCCCTGTGGAAAAATAACGGGCTTGACTGGTCCATGAACGACTTTGTCCGCTGGCAGGATGCCCTTGCCATTAGCAGCGATCGGGATCGAGCCATCCTCTCCATCATGGCATCATAACCTCTCGCTCGACCGGGAAGATGAAAATTACGTCGATCAGGAAGACCTTTAAAAACACCAAACGACTTGCTGAGATCATCGGGGTTCTGTCGCAATTCGGTTTTCGTGAAGTGATAACGGAGACCGGACTGCACCGGATACTGGGAAAATCACGCGAAGATATCGAGGCCGACCGGCACCCTCACTATGAGAGGTTGAGCCGGCCGGTCAGAGCTCGCATGGTGCTTGAGCGGTTGGGGCCGACGTTCATCAAGATTGGTCAGATACTATCGACCCGTCCGGATCTGATCCCGGCTGATTGGGCCGAAGAGTTCTCGCTCCTGCAAGACAAGGTTTCACCCGTCTCCTACACGGATATCGAAGGGGTGCTGCACCAGGAGTTCCCGGGGCGTCTCGAATCGCTTTTCGTCGAAATCGACAAGGTTCCCCTGGCTGCAGCCTCTCTGGCTCAGGTTCATCGAGCCCGGTTGGCCGGTGGTGAAGAGGTCGTCATCAAGGTCTTGAAACCAGGCAACCGGGAGCGGGTGGAAGATGATGTGCTGTTGCTGGAAGGGTTGGCTCAGCTGGTGGAATCTTATTTCAGCGATCTCGGTTACAGCCCCATCGAGGTGGCCCAGGAATTCTCCCGGGAATTGCTGCGCGAAGTCAATTTCATCCAGGAGGGCCAGGCCACCGAACGATTGCATCGCTATTTCGAGAACGATGCTGACATCTCTTTTCCCAAGGTCTATTGGCAGGCAACCACGCGCAATGTCCTGACCCTGGAGGAGATAAAGGGACGGCCGCTGTCTCTGGTCGATCCGACCGAGCTGCGGCCGGAGCTGCGCCGAACCATCGTCGCCAACGCCACCAAGGCGGTCTTCAAGCAATGCCTCACCTTCGGCTTTTTCCATGCCGATCCGCATCCCGGCAACATCTTCCTGTTAGCTGGAGGACGTCTCTGCTTTATCGACTGCGGTACGACCGGTCACCTGGACAAACGAACGGCTGAGCAGCTCGTCGATCTGGTTGCCGGGGTCATCAAAGGTGACATCCAGAAATTGTGCCGGGTCGTCATCGAATTGACCGACGTCAATCCCCAGGTGACCGATCGCCGCGATTTTCGCGTCGATCTGCAACACCTGATCGACCAGGTCCAGGCAACCCCGCTCAAGCATATCGACCTGGCCGCATTGCTCGGCGATTTTTTCTCCATGCTGCAGCGCTACAAAATCCGTTGCCCGAGCGATCTGCTCTTGCTGGTCAAGGCGTTGTCCACCATCGAAAGCGTCGCCGCCGAGATCGATCCGACATTCGACGTCTTGTCCCACGTGGAACCGGAAATCGAAGAAGTGGTGACCAACCGCTACGGTATCGGTGCCATCAGAAAGCGGCTGCAGAAATCACTGGTCAACTACCTGCTGCTGCTCGAAGACATGCCCGGCGACATCCAGCGCTTTCTCGATCACGCCCGGCACAACCGCTTTACCCTCAACCTCGAATTGATGCGGATCGAGCACCTCGGGGAAAAAATAGACCAGGCAAGCCGACTGATGGGCATGGCGATGATCATCTCCGCCCTGATCGTCGGCTCCTCCATCCTGCTTCTGGCCGATCGGATATCATCGCAACAGGGGCTTATCGGCCATCTCGGCGTGATTGGTTTAATTCTGGCGGCTCTCTACTCGGCAGGCTTCATCGCTTCCTTTCTCCTGCCAAAGAAGAAGAGCAAATAACCGGGTTCATCCGACTCGAGCATGCTTAGCTGCGACCAAGGAAGCGAAGGGTATCGCTCCATCTTATAAACCACTCATCGAAAATCACGCCGTCAGTGTCTGGCAGATTGCCGCAAAGGCCGATGGATCAAGACTGGACGCCCCGACGAAGAGACCGGAAATGCCGGCAATAGATCCATATTCTCCGGCATTTTCAGGGGTTATCGAACCACCGTAGATAATGGGTCGGGACGGGTGAATATCGCCGATGAAACGGGCCGCCTCGGCCACCGTGTCACGCCGCTGCGGTTCGCGGTAGGTCATCGCGTCGACCGGGCAATAGGCGATCAACAATTGTTCGCAGTCCAAATCGGCCAAAGGCGCCAGCTGCGACAGGGCATAGGTGGTGTCGACGCAGATGATCGGTTTGATACCGGCGTCCACCGCTTCATGTACCTTGTTGGCCGCATCTTGCGACGTTTCGTGAAAATAGCGCCGCCGTTCGCTATGCCCGATAATCGCATAGTCGGCCACTCCCTTCAACATGTCTGCGGCAATGGCCCCGGTATAACTGCCCCGGGGGAACGGCGAGATATCCTGGGCGGCAAGGCTCACGCCGGGCAGGTCCAAGGCCCGCAACTGCTCGGCAAGCGGCACCAGCCAGAGCATGGGCGGGGCAACAACCACCTGCAGCTGCGAAGTCGGCCGATAGCGACTGGCGAAACGCGCTAACCAATCTTGCGCTTGGTCGAGGTTTTTGCTGCATTTCCAGTTGCCGACAACAAAGCGCCTGGCGGCAACCTGCTCCTTTGTACCCATGCCAGTACCTCCTGTCTGAGCATTCCGGCCGGTCAGAGCTGATCCTCGGGTTGGGCCGGCATCCCCAACAAACCGTCAAGTCGCTGCCGAACCTCCGCTTCCGAAAGCGAGGCCACACCAAAGAGCTTTTTTCGGGACTGCAGGCCGGAGAGCAACGTCACACGACTGCTTTTCACCCCCAGCAGGTGAGCGAGAAACTCGGCCACTGCCCGATTGGCTTTGCCATCAACCGGTGGTGCATTGACCGCAAGTTTCAGGCGACCGTCATGAACCCCGCACAACCGGCTCCGCGCCGACCGGGGCTGAACATGGACCCTGATCGTCGCGCTGCCATCTTTGCCGCATCCGACGATAGCCGCCGTCATCACTCCTCGTCACTGAGATAGGCGACGCCCCCTTCTTCAAGCTTTCGGCGCAGATCCTCATCCTCGTTTTCAGAGATTTCCTCGGTCAACGTCAAATCCATGGCGATGGCATTCAATTCATCGAGGGATCCGTTGTCATCTTCTGGAAACTCGATTTTCTGAAACAGCTCCTCGTAGTCGTATCGAACCACCTGCTCCTCGACCGCTGAAAAAGATTCGAGTTCCTCAAGATGACGGGTAAGAATGGCTTGCAACTCGTCACGGGCCTGTTTGCGCTGCCGGCTCAGTCTCTCGATTTCTTCTGGCAGCCGCGACAGCTCCGCATAGGCCGTCTGGCGCAGTCGCTCGATTTCGTCTCGCGTCGCCTGCAGGGCCTGGTTGCTTTTTTCTTCACTGGCGCGCAGCATCTCTTGGGCACGTTCCTCGCTCAGTCGCAACAGTTCTTCGGTTTCCCGGCGTGTCTTGTCCATCAGGTCGTCGGCAAAACGCTGCGCAGCCCCGATGGTCCGTTTGAAATCGATCTCTTCTTGTTTTAATTCCTTGTGCTGCTCGTCCAGAAAGGAAATTTTGTTGCGCAGGGAGTCCATTTCCAAACGGCTCGCCCGAAGCAGCTCATCACGTTCAGAAACCCGGGCCTCAGCCTCGCTCAATTCTTCTTCAAACTCTTTTCGTTCCTGTTCGAAATCGTCCAGGGCGGTCTGCAGTTCCTCAAACTCCTTTTGCAGTTCAGCCTGCCGACTGTCCTTTTCCGTCAAGCTCAGACGCAACTCTTCGATGGTCCGTTGGGCCGCTTCACAATCGCCCTCCAGCCGCTTGTTCACCTCTTCGGCCAGCTCACGTTGCCGCTCGAGGTCTGCAATCGCCTCCTCTTGCTGGCGAACTTTCTCCAGCAGTTCGAAAAACTCTTCGGCGATCAGTTCCAGATACGCCTTGACCTCGACCGTGTCATAACCCCTGAATCTCGACTGGAACTCCTGATCCTTTATGGCTTGCGGAGTTATCGCCATGATCGCCTCCCTTTGCTGGCATGGAGAAATGTACAGAACATGCTGAAATCAGCCGATCCCTTGCGCCATCTGTCTCAGGGTCGGCACCAGAAAACTCTGTAAGAACATGATAATGATGATCAAAATGACCGGCGACAGATCCAGCCCCCCCATACTTACCGGCAAGACGCGCCGAATACGGCCCAGTAACGGCTCGGTAACTTCGAAGAGAAAACGGACAATCGGATTATAAGGATCGGCGTTCACCCAGGAAATCACTGCCCTGCCGATGATCACCCACAGGTAAACGGTCAGGAGAAAATCGATGATCCCCGCCAAAGCCGCAAGAAAATTCCCCGCAACAAACATAGCATCTCCCCGTTTTCAGGCTATCTTGGTCCCCGGGTCCACCGTATCGGCCAGGGTGGCCAGCGTGAACTGTTCAGTACCGTCTTGTTTGCTTTGTTTTGCCGCCAGCACCATACCTTGAGAGACGATGCCTCGAAGTTTTGCCGGTTTCAGATTGGCCACCAACACCACCGTCAGGCCGACCACGTCCTCCGGGCGGTAGGAGCCGGCAATGCCGGCGACCACGGTCCGCTCATCGGGCGCCAGAACAGTCAAGCGAAGAAGTCGTTGCGATTGAGCAACCGGTTCCGCCCCGATAATCCGGGCAGCACGTAAATCAATGGCTCGAAAGTCATCAATCGCCACCAGCGATTCCATCGTCTCTGGCTCCTGAGTCGGCGTTTTTTCCGCCTTTCTTTGCTTGTGCTGCGGCGCGGCTGCGGACTGCGGCACCTCCATACGGGGAAAAAGCGCCACCGGTTTCCCGATTATCCCTCCCGGTCGGAGCCATCCCCAGCCGGCACCATCCTTCAGTGTCAGGCCTTCGGTCTCCTGGCCGATGCCGAGTGCGTCGCGCATGGCACCGGCAGCCTGCGGCATCACCGGCTGGAGCACCAGGGCCAGCAAGCGCAGGCTCTCGGCCAGATGGTAGAGCACGGTCTCCAGTCGCGGTCTCAGGTGCTCCTGCTTGGCCAAAGCCCATGGCTCGTTTCTGACAATGTACCGGTTGGCGGCCCCGACAAAATCCCAGATAGCCTGCAGGCCACGGTGAAATGCGAACTCGTCCATCTGCTTGCCGTATTCGGCAATCATGGTTGCCGCCTGCTTCTGCAGGTCCCGATCCTGGTCTTCGAGGTCCCTCGGCCCCGGCACCATGC
>JAUVWB010000349.1 GCA_030604345.1 Desulfofustis sp.
CATTTTTGCTGCACAATGATTATCATGTACATGCCCGGTTGACGGAGAGGATCGATGATGCGCAATTCAAGAAGCTGCCGTATGACCGTTCATCGTCATCCGTCGGTCACCGGCGGTAGGTCGGGCCAGCCGAGTGTGTCGGGCGTTTGGAAAAAAGATCCATCGCTCTGGTTGCCCGGGTGATGGGATAACCTGTCTGGGAGGTTGTGATGGCCACTGAAGCCAACGTGTCGATTCGGCAGATTTCCGCATCTGCTTCAGAAGGGAGGGCCCGTGAATTCCGGATACCCTGCGATCGTCCGGAAGCCAAAGGGGGGAGCAACGCCGGTCCCATGGGGGGTGAATTGTTTCTCCTGGGCCTCGGTGGGTGTTTCATGAGCAATCTGCTGGCTGCCATCAAGGCACGCCAGGCGAAGATCGAAGACGTCGAGATTGCTATCACCGGCGTGCAGGATGGCACACCAGCCCGCTTTACCGAGATCGCCATGCACGTTTCGGCGCGCCATGAGGATCGGGCTGAACTTGAGAAAATGGTGGTAATCGCGGAACGGGGGTGTATGGTCGCCAACACGCTGAAACAGGCGGTGCAGCTGACCATCACCTGTGCTTGAGGCGGCGTGGCCTGAGCCGGCGGCTAAAGCGTGTTGCCGGGACGGGGGAGGTCAGTGTTTCTGGTCCGCCGTTTCCTGGTGGGTCTCCTGTGTCGATGGGTCGCGCGTCGTTTGCGTCGCGATGCGAAACAGGACGTAACCGCCATCCCGGGCCAGTTCGTCGGTGGCGATTCCGAGTGAGTGGAGCCGCTGCCGGTAGTAGACAGTGGTGATGCCCACTCGCTCGGCGGAAGGTGGAAAAAGATCCGGCAGCCGCTGATGATCACGTTCGGCAAGGCGGTCGGTGAAGCGTCCCGAAACGAAATTGATGCTCGGTCGATCATCGATTGCGAAGAGCACGATCTTTTCCGTTTTTGGGCTCAGGTCATCCGCCAGGCGGGCGATGCGGGCCAGTGGCGCATTCATCAACCGGTCGTAGAAGGGAATGCCGATGTGCAAAAGCGCGCCGCTGATCAGAAGTGAAACAACCAGCAGGGTCTCAAAAAGAACGCGTCGCTGGCGCTGCGCTCTCACCCGGAAGACGAGATAGGCGCTGCCCAGGAATACGGCACCGATAAGCCACGGTGACCAGCCAAGCCTGGCCCCTTCGGCAAGGATTGGTGCTTTGTGCGCGTCTTTGCCGAGCATCTCGTGAAGATAGGGAAAGACCACCGGCAGGGCGAGAAAGAGCAGGCCGAGCACCAGAATGGTTGCTGCCGAGAGCCATGCGCTCCACCGCCAGATCGGACTGGCGGCCTCCTGGTCACGGTTGAACACTACCGCCAGCGTCACCGCCAATCCGGGCAGTGCCGGTAGAATGTAGTTGGGCAGCTTGGTGGCAGCCACGGAAAAAAAGATGAAGACGACTCCGGAAAAGATGACGAAGAGCCGAACAAAGCGATCGGCAGGCGCCTGATGGTTGGTCAGCGGTGCTGTCGTCAAGGCCTGGGGGAGAAAGGCGAACCATGGAACAAAGCCGATGAGCAGTACGATGAGATAGAAATAAAAGGGTCCGGAATGTCCTTCCATAGGCGCGGTGAAGCGTGACAGGTGATGTTCGACGAACAATTCACGCATGAAGGAGAATCCCTCCGGGTGGAAGAAGCCAAGCCCAAGATACCAGGAAAAGCCGACCAGGATCAGAATCGAACCGCCGGGGAGCAGCCATGACTGTTTCCATAACAGGCCGGGACGACGAATGGAGACCAGGTAACACACGGCGGTAAGCAGCGGAAACAGGGCGCCGATCGCCCCTTTGCTGAGCATGGCCAGGCCGGCAAACAGACAACCAAGCCAAAAGAGCGGCGCCCCCGACCGCTGCTGCAACTCGTGCTCAACGCCCCGCCAGGAGACGATCAGACAGAGGGTGAGAAACAGGGTGAGAGCCATATCGGTCATGGCGACCCGGGCGAGGTAGACAGAGATGATGGAACTGCCCAGGATCAGCGCTGCGTACAGGGCGGTACGGTCGCCGAGAGGTCGGCGGGCGCCGAAGTAAACCACCAGCACCAGCAGCAAGCCGCAGAGGGCATTGCCGGCTCGGGCGCCTAGAGAGGTGATACCGAACAGGTCATAGCCAAGCATCTGCAGCCAGTAGAGCAACGGTGGCTTTTCAAAAAAATCTGAACCGTTGAGGCGGGGGATGAGGATTTCTCCGCCCAAATACATCTCTCGCGATACCTCCGCATACACTCCTTCGTCATAGTCGATGACGGTCGGTCCATCGAGGCCGGCAAAGAAAATGACGGCAAAGACGATGATCAGGACCAGGGGATACGTGAAACGGATGAGTAGCTGCATGTTCAAGAGTTCTCAAGCTGGTGACGGTAATGCCTGCTGATTCGCCATAATTCAAAGGGGATTTTAGGCAGGTAGCTAAAAGATACCTTCGATTCGCCGACATCGGTCCACCTCTCCAGAGGATACTCCTGGATTTGTCGCATCGCTTCATCTTTGCCGACGAGACCGATGATGCGGGCGAAAATCTCCACATCGAACAGCCAGCGCGACAGAAACGGTGCGGCGAAGACATTCCCGGCCAGCC
>JAUVWB010000217.1 GCA_030604345.1 Desulfofustis sp.
CGAGTCGTATTCTTTCAACGACCTGTCACCGGGAATGATTGCCGTACCCCTCTGGGTACCGCAGACAGCCATGCTGATCGGCCTGGCCATCCTGTCCCTCGCCTTGATCGACCAACTCGTTTCCCTTTTCCGGGGACGCCAACCAACGTATCTGGACACTGACGAAGGAGTCCTGGCTAGAGACACGAGCGACGGTTCACCAGACCGAACAGCCACGGAGAAAAAACATGGCTGAACTGACCATGACCCTGTTGTTGCTGGTATTTCTGCTGTTCTTACTGGCCAGCGGCATCTGGGTGGCCTTTTCCCTGCTGGCTGTCGGCATGGCCGGCATACATTTCTTCTCCGGCGCCCCGCTCGGCAACGTCATGGCCACCACCATCTGGGGAGCGAGCAACAGCTGGGCTCTGGCCGCCCTGCCGCTGTTCATCTGGATGGGCGAGATCCTTTTTCGTTCGCATCTGTCGGAAGACATGTTTTCCGGTCTGTCGCCCTGGTTGTCCCGCCTTCCCGGCCGCCTGCTGCACGTGAATATCCTCGGTTGCGGCATCTTCGCGGCAGTGTCGGGATCTTCCGCTGCCACCGCCGCCACCATCGGCAAGATGTCGCTGCCCGAGTTGGCCCGCCGTAATTACCCGGAACGGATGATGATCGGTACGCTGGCCGGATCGGCGACCCTCGGCCTGCTCATCCCCCCGTCCATCATCCTCATCGTCTACGGGGTGGCGACCGAACAATCCATCGCCCGTCTGTTCATCGCCGGTATCCTTCCGGGGATTATGTTGATCTGTCTCTTCGTCGGCTATGTAATCGTCTGGTCGATGTTCAATCGGCAACAGATCCCACAACCGACGGAGACGCTCCCCCTGGTCGAGAAATTGAAGCGTTCACGGCGTCTGCTTCCGATCATTCTGCTGATTTGCGGGGTTATCGGCTCCATCTACGCCGGCATCGCATCGCCCACCGACGCGGCCGCCGTCGGGGTTTTGCTGGCCCTGATCCTCTCCTGGCTGGGGGGAACACTGGATCGCAGGACGTTTCTCGACGGCCTGATGGGGGCAACCAAGACCTCGTGCATGATCGCCTTCATCCTTGCCGGGGCGGCCTTTCTCACCGTCGCCATGGGGTTCACCGGCATTCCGCGGATGCTTGCCGAGTGGATTGGCACCTTTGGGCTGTCGCCCTATGCACTGCTGGCGGCTTTGTCGCTGTTTTTCATTGTTCTGGGCTGTTTTCTCGATGGCATTTCGGTAGTGGTCCTGACCACCTCGGTAATCATGCCCATGGTCGAGCAGGCCGGCATCGACCCGCTCTGGTTCGGTATATTTATCGTGTTGGTGGTGGAAATGGCGCAGATCACCCCGCCGGTGGGATTCAACCTCTTTGTCATTCAAGGTCTGACGGGCATGGATATCCTCCGGGTGGCGGTGGCGGCACTCCCCTTTTTCCTGCTGCTCGTCGTCGCCCTCGTTCTGATCACCGTCTTTCCGGTAATCGTCACTATCCTACCAAGCATGATGGGCAGTTAGGCGTTTTTACAGCGACGATGCAGCCCGGGCCGCCTGGTCGTACAAGCCGGACATGAAACGGAGGATCAGGGCCGCCCGGCTCACCTCCAGTCCCTCCTGATCCAGCGAGGTGAAGGCCGAAACCAGACATCGTTCGCGCACATCACGATACGCCTCGCAGGCTGATCGTCCTTCTTTCGTGGTGCCGTAGAACATCTCCTTGCCCCGTTTTTCACGTTCAACCAGCCCCGCCTTGACCAACTTCTTCAACGAGTAGTTGACGGTATACTGATCTTCCACGTGCAGGACAAAACAGATGTCACTGAGCCGCTTGCGGCGATTACGATGGTTGACGTTGTGTAGCACCAACACGTCGAGCGAACTGAAATCGGGATGTCCGGCCGCGGCCATGCACTGCACGATCCAGCGGCTGAAGGCATTGTTGGCGGTGATGAGCCCGTACTCCAGTTCACTCATCTGCCAGCCGCCTGCCGAAGCCAGGTGTTCCGAGGAGACGATCGGACTGAAGTGTTTCAGATCGAGATTCTGCTTCTTTCCACTCATATTCTTCTCATCACCCTCCCTTTTGCGTTTCTGCCGGAAAATCGCTGATGATCCGGACCTTACCAAAAGCGCTGAACACTGCCAACCGGCAGAACCATACGGATGAAGACACTTACCCACCTGCGTGAGAGTCGATCATGTCGGGTCACCCCTGAAGACATACCTTTTTCATGTATTTCTCATTCCCTCCTGACATCTCCCTAATCATGCTCATTCATGCTGATGGAATCAACTATCCCTGCGTCGGGAGCATAACAGCCTCGTCGCAACACATCGCCTGAAACGTATCGACGCGGCCTCTTGTTGCGCCAATTGCGAGGGCGACCGGCTCATCATCGATATATGAATGAACAAAGAAACCAGAGGTAACGGTTACAAGGCGGATGCAATTCTGGTATAGATGCTGTTACACGTACCGCCGTGACGCGGGAGGTGCCCCCTCCCGATCACCGCCATGATCAAACACCGCGACATCCAACTCATCATGCCGAAACATAAAAAGATCTTTATCATCGACACCAACGTCATCCTGCATGACAGCACCTGCATCCATCACTTTGAAGAACACGATATCATCATTCCCATCACGGTCATCGAAGAGCTTGATCAATTCAAAAAAGGGAGCCAGATCATCAACTATCATGCCCGCGAATTTGTCCGGGAACTGGATTCGCTGAGCTCGGACAAACTCTTTAATGGCGGCATCCGTATCGGACCGGGCAAAGGGACCATTTCCATCCGTCTGGAGATGGAGCATCACCCCACCTTGCACCGACTCTTTCCCAACATGGACAAGGAAGACCACCGTATCCTCAACATTGCTTACCATATCGCCCAGGAACAGACCAAGCCGGTGATCCTGGTGACCAAGGATGTCAACCTGCGCATGAAGGCGCGCTCGATAAAATTGATGGCTGAAGACTATACCACCGACCATGTGCGCGACCCAGCCCATCTCTATTCGGGATGCCGTTACGAGGAGGACGTTACCGCACGACTCATCGAAAAGCTCTACGATTCAGCAGGAGAGATCACCCCATCGGACTATACTCCGGGAAGACCGCTCAATCCCAACGAGTTTCTGGTCTTGCGTAACGGCAAGAAATCGGCGCTGGCCACCTATTCTTCGAACGGCTTCGACGGGGGCTTCACCATCAAGCGGGTGAACAAGGAAACCGTCTATGGCATCACCCCCCGCAACGCCGAACAATCCTTTGCGGTCAGCGCCCTGCTCAACCCGGCCATCAAGCTGGTCACCATCACCGGCAAAGCAGGCACCGGCAAAACCCTGTTGGCTCTGGCCGCCGCTCTGGAAACCCGCGCCACATATCGGCAGATTCTGCTAACCCGCCCGGTCATGCCTTTGTCCAACAAGGATATCGGTTACTTGCCGGGTGATATCCAGTCCAAGATCAAACCATATATGCAGCCGCTGTATGATAATCTCGGCGTTATTCGCGGCCAGTTCCCGGAAAAAAGCGAGATGTATCAGCGCTTACAGAAGATGCTCGAAGAAGAAAAGCTTGCCATCGAGCCGCTCGCCTACATCCGCGGCCGCAGCCTGGTGAAGATGTACATGATTGTCGACGAGGCACAGAACCTGACTCCGCACGAGGTCAAAACCATCATCACCCGAGCCGGGGAAGGAACGAAGATCGTCTTTACCGGTGATATCAATCAGATCGATCACCCTTATCTCGGCATCAGATCGAACGGGTTGAGTAACTTAATCGAAAAAATGCAGGGGCAGACCCTCTACGCCCACATCGATCTTCGCAAGGGAGAGCGTTCTGAACTTGCCGATCTGGCAAGCACTATTCTCTAGGGAACCTTGAAAAATTGCGGTTTCGCCCAATCTCGTCGTTACGCAATCACCTCTTATCCTGGTAATATCATGTATATGCCTGCGGTAAAATGATCTTGCG
>JAUVWB010000124.1 GCA_030604345.1 Desulfofustis sp.
ATGCCCTGGTCGCCGATTTCGCCACCAGCATGCCGGGTGGAGCGCATATGGTTTTTGTCGTGGCCGCCCTGTTCGTCTTTTTTATGGGCATGTTCCTCGAACCCGGCGCCGTCATTTTTCTGGCCGTGCCGATCATTGCCCCCATCCTCGCCAAACTGGGTTTTGAACCCCTCTGGATTGGCCTGGTTATCAATGTCATTTTACAGACGGCTTACATCTCCCCGCCCTTTGGGTTCAGCCTCTTTTATCTGAAAGGGTGTACTCCAGACAGCATTGACATTGTCGAGATCTACAAGTCCAGTGCACCCCTTCTGCTCTTACAGGCGTTGTGCGTCACGCTGATTTTTCTCTTTCCGCAACTGGTTATGTGGTTGCCCAAGTATCTGCTTAATTTATAAGCCGATGGTGGCATGACTTTTTAACTCAAGATTCCCCCAACAAAGGAGGTGTTATGACAGGGTGAGTTAACAGAGCTGGACACGCAGTTGCACCTATGATCGGCGTCAACACACGGCTTCGAGACTGGCCGGACGGGAAATTAGGTCCATGAACCCGATTCCATGCGAAAAGCCTCAGGATTGGGAATGTTATCAGGGATTTACGTTTGACCGGCGACTGTTCAGACAAATCGACCGTTTCTTAGTGACGTCTCAACGAAACCCTCAGACAAAAGGAATACATGAAGCCATGAAAAAGACTCTTATGATCCTTGTGTCGGTATTTGTTCTGCTCGTCGGAAGCCAGATGGCTTTTGCAGCGAAGGTTAACTGGAGACTGGTGACACACGCCATGCCCGGCACGGAGCAGCAGCGAATCGCCGAAGTTTTCTGCGAAACCGTAAAGACACTTTCCAATGGAGAAATCAACATTACTCCCTACCCGGCGGGCGTGCTTTTCCCCGTCTTCGAGACGTTTGACAATCTGTCAAACGGCATGGTCAATGTGGGCATGGTCTACAGCGCCTATTGGCCGGGTAAAGATCCCCTGTTCAAATTCACCACGCAACCGGGCTCGCCGCTGAGTACTTTTGCCGAAGGCGCCTACCTGGTGGAAAAGCTCGAGCCATGGTTCGAAAAGCTCTACGCCAAATATGGCATGGCCTACCTCGGGCATGCCATGGTCAGCCCTTTGTACGAGCAGCTCATGGCCGTTGTGCCCATCGACACCATTGACAAGATAAAGGGTCTGCGGATCCGCACCTCGGGTATCGGCGGAGAGTATTACAAGGCACTTGGGGCCACCACCGTTTCCCTCTCGGCCCCGGAGATCTACACGGCTTTTCAGACCAAGGCCATTGAGGCCGCGGAGTGGACCTTCTGGGAAGAAAATATGCGCATGGGATTCCACGAAGTCGTCAGCCATGTGCTTGATCCGGCCCTGCAAAACGGAACCTGCGAATACTTCCCGCTGGTGATGAATGCCAAGAACTGGGAAAGCCTCTCGCAGGAACAGAAAGACATCATTATGGCGGCCCGTGATCGAATCCGCTACCTCTCGGCTATGGTCTACAACGCCGAGATCAAGGCAAGGGAGAAATGGAAAGGGCTGCCCAACGTCGAAATCGTCAGCTGGAGCCCCGAAGAGCAGGCCAAGGCCCGCGCAGTAGGACACAAAGTGGTTCTCGATGAGGCCCAAAAGAGTCCTGAGGGCCAGGAATTCCTGGACATCTATCGCACCGCCCTGTGGGAACTCGGTTATAAAGAGGATGCCAAAGTTCTGGGTTATACCGAATAACCGTCGATCTCCCGAAAATCAAAAGGGCCGCTGCAGCAGCGGCCCTTTTTGTTGCTCACCTTGTTGTTCACCTGCTTTCTTCAGGGGCCTTTGAAAAGGTGCCATCTTCGCCCAATCTTATCTCTGCAGAATCACATTTTATCCATTCGATATCACATCACCTGTACGTGCATTAATTCTGCTTGTGCGCCTCGAGCTTGAACGAAATTTCGCCTTTTCCAGACCCCCCTTTTTACTTTACGGTCAACCACCGAAATCGTAGTCGAACAGGACACCTCGCTTATCGTTGAAGCGAGAACTGAGATCATGGATGCCGACCGAGGAACTGCTCACGTCCGGCCTCCACTCGGTTCGGCACTCGTTGCTCAGTTTTTCGATTCGCTCTTCGAGCTCACTCATCAGGATGTGCAGTCCGTTGATCTCCTCAAACATATGATGCTTTTTGCCGGTAGGCAGACTGTCCATTTTGGCGAGAACCTCGCTGAGTCTGCTCTTCCAGACACTGAGTTCGAGATTGACGTTCTCGCAATAATCTTTCAGATCCATAACAACCTCCTCGATCGATCCGCGTCATTACCGCTGTTTTCAGCGAAACGCAGATCTCGCTTATCTTTCCGGATTCAGCGTCGTAACGCCGGCTGGGGCGTGGGTAGGCGTGAAACGTGGTTTTTCCCGGCAACGGCGAGATACCTCTGGTGGGGCTTGTGAACCGTCGTCCGCACTTCCGTCGTTTCAGCCGGCCCCCAACAGGTATACTTGTAAGGACACCCGAACAAAGATCAAGGTCTCATTTTTGGCGCATCCGACCCGAGCATATGCGGAGGCAAACGGACCTTGAGCCGGTAACTCCAAAGCATTCACCAATCCGGATAAACCGGTCTTTTGGAAATATAGCGCTCTGTTGAGCATCCCAGGCAGCCTTCGGAGCGTTTGGCAGGCTGGACACCGTTTTTCGCCTTGGCATCTGGCGGGGGCCTTTACGCTTTCCCGAAAACCTCCGTCCATAAAGCGCGAATGGCTCTGCGTTCACCCTTTTCTTGGTCTTCCGGCAGCCAGTTGTCACCATTGTTGAGCCGCTGCCGATGCTGTACCCGGCGCAGGGTACGATACGCATTCGCTGCCGCGCTGGCCCGGTCGCCATCGATCAAACCAAGCTCGGAGGCAATACGGGAGAGAGCGATGTTACCCAGGTTGGCGACCAGCTCCGGATGACGATGGGCATGGCAGAGCACCAGAAATTGAACGATAAACTCGAAATCAACCAGGCCGCCAGGATCGTCTTTGAGGTTGAACAATCCCTCTTTTGTAGGATGGCTGTCATAGAGCCGTTGCCTCATGGCCACGATCTCGGCAGCCAGCAGGTCCGGGTCGCGCTGTTGACGTAACACGTCGGTGCGGAGTTCCTCGAACCGATCGCCAACCTCCCGGTCGCCGGCAACGAAACGAGCCCGGGTCAATGCCTGGTGTTCCCACAGCCAGGCAGAGTTCAACTGGTAGGTGCGAAAGGCATCGATCTGGCTGACCAGCAAACCGGAACGGCCGTTGGGACGCAGCCGGGTATCGATCTCGAACAGCGTGCCGGCACTGGTGGTGGAGGATAGCCAGGTCATCATCCGCTGGGCCAGTTTGACGTAATTCTCGAAGGCAGCCGGATCGTCATCCCGGTAGAGGAAAATGATATCCAAGTCGGAGGCGTAGCCAAGTTCTTTGCCGCCCAGTTTACCATAGGCGATGACGGCAAAGGCCGGGAACTCCCGATGGCGTTTCCCGATCTTCCGCCAGCAGTGGTGCATGGTCTCGGCCAGTATCAGATCGGCAAGAGCCGACAGGTGATCACCGATCTCTTCCACCGCCCACTTTCCGGCGATGTCCTGATGGAGGATTCGAAAGACCTGAGCGTGGTAGTGTTCGCGCAACAGATCCATCTGCCGCTCGGTATCCGATTCGGCAGCAGCAAGCCAGTTCCGCAACTGGGCTGCAAACTCGGGCCAGGAGGTCACCGATTCGAGGTTGCGGCCATCGAGCAGTTCATCAAGCAAGACGGGATGCCTGGCCAGGTAGTCGGCCGCCCACTTCGACACGGCAACCAACTCGATCAGACGGCGCAGGGCCTGCGGGTACTGCAGCAGCAGCGCCAGGTAGGCCTCGCGGCCGTTGATGGCCTCCACCAAGTTCAACAGACTGAGCAGCACCCCATCCGGGTCGGGTTGCCCGCCGCTGCCTTCCACAAGCCGTGGCAACAGGCTCTCCAAACGGTTTCTGAGCTTCTCGGAGAGCTGGCGGTGACCGCCGCTCCGGCGCAATTCCGTCAGCCGCCGGGCGATCCTGCCGGAGTCACGGAAGCCGCGCCGGACGAGAGCCGACTCGATCTGTTCCAGCGGTAGCTGGCTATCCCACAATTCACTGGAGTCATCCCCCGTTTCCGCCGGCTCGCCGAACACATCCTGAAAACAATTCGACACTTGGCGCCGATGTTGTTCAAGCGCGGCCATCAGGCTCTGGCTTCCATCGTACCCCATGGCCACCGCGATACGCTGCAGTTCCTCGGCAGAGCCGGGCAGATCATGCACCTGCGCATCATCGACGTATTGCAGCCGATGCTCGAGGTTACGCAGAAATCGATAGGCCTCCTGCAGCTGCACGACGATCGGCCGATCCAAGACACCGCACCGGCCCAAAGTCTCGAGAACCGCCAGAGTCGAGCGTTGCTGCAGGGCCGGCTCCCGGCCGCCACGGATAATCTGAAAAACCTGGGCGATAAACTCGATCTCCCGAATACCGCCCGGCCCGAGCTTGATATTCATGGCCATTTCCCGGCGGGCGGCCTGGCGGCGGATCTGCCCATGCAACCCACGCAACCCGTTGATTGCGCCAAAATCGAGATACTTGCGAAAGACGAACGGTTTGACGACGGCTGCCAGCCTGTCCAGCGACGAGCCGCAGAGGGGGCGTGCCTTGATCCAGGCATATCGCTCCCAATCTCGTCCCTGCGTAATCAGATAGTGACTCAAGGCGTCGATGCTGATCGCCAACGGACCGGATTCCCCATACGGCCGAAGGCGCATGTCGACGCGAAAGACGAAACCGTCTGCGGTGACCTCGCCAAGGGCGGCAATGAGCTGGCGGCCGAGCCGGGAAAAAAATTCGAAATGAGAAAGGGGGCGATCGCCCTGGGTCTCCCCTTCGTCGGGATAAACAAAGATCAGATCAATGTCGGATGAAACGTTGAGTTCACCGCCGCCCAGCTTGCCCATACCGAGCACGATCAGCTGCATGGGCTGGTCACTGGTGTCCCGGGGCCCGCCATGGATACGGCTGAGCGACTGGTATAACCGGTCACAGGCATGAACCACAGCCACTTCTGCCAGACTCGACATGGCCGTGAACACTTCGTCGAGCGGTGCCAGACCAAGGAGATCGCGACAGACGGTATGGCAGACCACCCAACTGCGCAACAGGCGCAAGCCTGCCTTCAGGCATTCGTCATCCGGTGCTTCGCGCTCCAGAAACGATCGCATCTCCAGCTGGTTGAGCGGTTTGTCCAGGGATGCGGCAAGGGCTTGGGCCAGCCAGGGACGGCCATTGAGTTCCCGTTGCAGATAGCGGCTTGCCGCCAGAGCGGGAGCCAGTCTCGCGGTCAGGTCTTCGCTAGCAGCGTCCATAGGGTGGCACCGGGTAAACGACGATCGTCTTTCCGCTCGTTCCAGAATTCATGACCGAGATCGGTTCTCGCTCGAGCCTACCCGCTCCCCGCAGGCGGTGCAATCGGTTTGTCGTCTGCTTGCACCCATACAAGAAGGGGGGCCGTCGCGGCGCCCCCCTTCTTGCTTGGCATTCAACGGTGATGCATCAAATATCGTAATAGAGGAAAAACTCGTACGGATGAGGACGAAGCCGCAGGGCATCCACCTCGTTCTTGCGTTTGTATGAAATCCATTTTTCGATGGCATCCTTGGTGAAGACGTTGCCCTTCAGCAGGAATTCGTGATCTTTCTCCAAGGCGTCCAACGCCTCGTCGAGGCTGCCCGGCATGGTCGGCACGGATGCCA
>JAUVWB010000267.1 GCA_030604345.1 Desulfofustis sp.
GAGGTTCCCATCCTTCAGGGGTTGCTGGGGGTGGGAATGGGTAAGGGGCCGGCTTTGGCGTTGCTGCTTGCCGGTCCGGCGTTATCACTGCCGAACATGCTGGTCATCGGCAGTGTCATGGGAGTCAAAAAAACGATAACCTTTTGTCTGATAATCGTGATCATGTCGACGGTTGCCGGGATGGTCTACGGGTCGATTTTCGCTTGATGGCCACGAATGGGAGGATACCGGAAAAGACCGTTAACCGATTGGAGCCATTTGGGGGTACATGATCCAGGTCGAACCTGAAACCTGGAATAATAATCAATGAGAAAGAGGAACGTCATGGAGATCAAAGTGTTGGGGCCTGGTTGCGCCAAATGTCAACAAACAGAAAATATTGTTAGAGAGGCTGTTGCCGAAGCGGGAGTATCCGCTGATGTGGAAAAGGTTTCCGATCTCATGAAGATCGCCTTGTATGGCGTTTTCGGTACGCCGGCGGTGGTGATTGACGGTCAGGTGAAAGTGGTTGGTAAGGTTCCGACCAAGGAGGAAGTAATTTCCTGGCTCAAATGAGACCGCAAACACTGTCGATAGAAATCATGATGGGACTTCTTGGGAGTAGCTGAAGTGCCGTTGGTTGATCTGCATTATCAAGAGGAGCGTAACCGTGGCTGATAATTGGTGCGGAAGCAAAAGTAGCATGACGAGTTTGTCGTGCTCGGGTGGGTCCAGGTTGATGATCTGCTCGCTATGGTTCCGGCTGGAAGCGGTGTCGTGGGAAACGCTGCCACGTGGTGGTTCCAGATCAGCCGGTGAGTGAAACTGAAAAACGTGCGGGTTTGATCAACGGTGAAAAAATGATGCGTTGCTCTCATGTCGATAACCCGGTACTTCAGTTCGAGACAAAGGATTTTGGGCGGGGGACGCTTCTCTGCGGGATGTCCTGCAATGTCCGGATAGAGCGTTCGGTTGAAACGTTGGGGAACGGGTGGGATATGTTCTGTGGTACCCGTAAGGGCTGGTGTGAATTATGTATCTCACAACGATGACCCATCGCGATGAGTTGTTCGATGTGAGTCTGCGCTGGCTCAACGATTCTTTTGATCCAGGCGATTGCCGGACCATCAGCCGGATCTTCGTCTATGAAAGCGTGATCGCGGCGGTGCTGGTCAGGGATATTCTTTGTTTTTTGGAGGATATCTTCGGATTTTCTCTCAAGGCTCGGCGAGTCAGGGAAAAACAACTGCTGCGGCGTTGCCTGATTGATTGCCTCCCCCATTCGTCTGAACGAATTAAACAATTGTTACGGCACTACCAAACGGATCCGGAATTTTATTTTCCCAGGGCCCCTTTCGACGGGTTGTTGGTCCAGACACCATCAGGCCGTTTGGCTGCGATCGGCAGGATTAAACGGTTGTCACGGGTGGCGGAGAAGGTTTCCTTTCGACTGGCTGATGCATTGTTTCGCGAGATCAATGATGAAGCGAGGCTGCTGGCCGCCCGTCGTGCCGCCCAAACGGGTACTGTTCTTGCCGATTTGGTCAGTACCGAGCAGGAGATGCAAAACGATTTCACGGCTGCCGAAGCTGCCGTCGCAGCCCGCTTCCGTGACCGTCATCTGGCCATCAATCAGGCAGCTGTGACAATCAACGATCTACTCGGGTTCAAGATAGTAGGGGGGGCGGAGTTTCTCGAGCGGATTCCCGAATTGCTGGACCGTAGGTCAGGCTTTACGGTTGTGGAAATCGAGCGTCATCGTGGTGAGTACAACGCCGTTAACCTGTTGGTCCAGGTGCAGATGCCGAACAGGAGCCGACTGATTGAGCAGTCGCATCGGTTCGATTGGTCGATCGCCGTTCAGCGGGGGCTTGATCCAGCCGCCCTGCAGGCGGGTTTTGCATCTTATTTGGCGGAAGGGGCGGACACGGTAATAATGGAGATTATCCTCACCTCTGACGAGGAATTGATCGAGTCCGAATTTGGCCGATCTATGCACGAACTAAGAATTCTCAGGCTTCGCAGCCGCCAGACGTACAGCGGGCCGATAGCCCAAAACGCCTCGTTTTTGATCGAGTATCTACTCGCCTTGGCCTTATCACCGAAAATTTCCGTTTCTGAACTGCCGATTAGAATGTACGGTCGTTATCTACCCGAAACCATCGCTATTGCCAAATGCTCGCTCTGCGGTAAACGAAGTGACGATGAGTTGTTGCAGGCTTTCTCTCTCGTATGCGAGGGGTAATCTATGGAGCTTGGAGATATAATTCCTGATCTGTCTGTTTCGCTTTGGCTACCGCGGCGATTAGATCATCTCGTTTAGGGAGGCGACCATGCTCTTGACAGGCTACCACTTGGAGATATTCAGGTCGAAGTGTCATGCTGGTGCCCAGACCCTGCACTGTTTCGCTCACCTTGACGATGATGTAAGCAAGGCTCTGCCGTATCTGAATTCGGCACTCGGCGCGTTCTCCTACACCGTCGATCCGCCCTCCATGACCTTAAAAAATTCAGGGAAGCTGATCACCATCCATGCGCGAAAAATTGCGGTCAACGCGCTGCGCGACGAACAGGAGGCGGAAAAGATCGTAGCTTGGCTCCAGCGGGAGATCAACAGCACCTGGGAAGCACGGCACGAGATTGAGCCGAGAACCGAGGGGGCGAAACCGCCTGTCCTGTTCGAGGTGTTCAAGTTGCTGCCGAAAACCAACTGCCGCCGATGCGGTGAAGCGACTTGCCTGGTCTTCGCAGCCAGGGTGATCGAAGGCGTCAAGGATCACGACGACTGCCCGTCACTGACCGGGGAAAAACAACAGGCCCTGGCCGACTATCTTTCCGGTTTCACATTCGATTGCTAAATTTTCCCTGAGGGGAGCTCAATCACCATTGAGGAGAATCGCCCACTTGGGGAAATTGGCGTCCAATCTGGACGGGACTTCGTCCTGTTACGAAAACGGTTGTCATACTGGCAGTGGTGCCCGGCAGCAGAGGATCAATGAATTTTTTTCTTCACCATATAATACATCACCGGTACCGCCATGCGGCTCACCAGCAGCGAGGCGATCTCGCCGAACATCAGCGAGATGGCCAATCCCTGGAAGATCGGGTCGGCCAGGATCACCGAGGCGCCGACCACGACGGCCAGCGCGGTCAGCAACATGGGCCGGAAGCGTACCGCCCCGGCCTCCACCACCGCCTCGGCCAGCGGCAGCCCCTGCTGGAGCCGTAGCTCGATAAAGTCCACCAGGATGATCGAATTACGCACGACGATGCCGGCTCCCGCCATGAAACCGATCATCGAGGTGGCGGTGAAGAAGGCCCCGAACCCCCAGTGGGCCGGCAGGATACCGATCAGCGAGAAGGGGATGGCGGCCATCACCACCAGCGGCGTCACGTAGTTCTTGAACCAGCCGA
>JAUVWB010000119.1 GCA_030604345.1 Desulfofustis sp.
AGGGCATCCACAGCGCAGCGACCACGCGAGGGCATCGCTTTCTGGCCCCGGAACCGGTCCCGGTAGCGGCTGCCGCCGAATACGAAGAGACCTTGCTGGGCCGGTTCGTCATCGTCGATAGCGAACGGCGACGCCGGGCGGTGCAACAGGAGATCACCGCCGCGGTCGCCGCGGCGGGCATGGTCGCCGGAGCGACGGTGGCGATCGATGAAACCCTGCTCGATACCGTTACCAATCTGGTGGAATATCCGTTCGGCGTATGCGGTCGGTTTGCTGAGAAGTTTCTGCAACTGCCGGACGAGGTGCTCATTACCTCCATGCGCGAACATCAGAAGTCGTTTCCGGTGGTCGATGGCTCCGGGGCGCTACTGCCCGGATTCGTGGCGGTCAACAACACCCGGGTCAAGCAGCCGGAACTCACGCGCACCGGTCACGAACGGGTGCTGCGGGCCCGGTTGGAGGACGCCTTCTTCTTTTTCCAGTCAGATCGCAAGACCAGACTGGCGGATCGGCTCGAAGCATTGTCCGGCATCATCTTTCAGGCCAAGCTCGGCACCATGCGGGAGAAGGTCGACCGGGTGGTCAAGCTGACCCGGCTGCTGGCCGATCGCCTGGCCCCGGCCTTGGTGGACGAGGCCTGTCGTGGCGCCCTGCTGTGCAAGGCGGACCTGACCACCGACATGGTCGGCGAGTTTCCCACCCTGCAGGGTGTCATGGGCAGCGCTTACGCCGCCCATGATGGCGAGTCGGCCGTGGTTTGTCAGGCCATTCGCGAGCATTATCTGCCGTTGCGGGCCGGCTCGGACCTGCCCGAAGGGGTGGTTGGAGCCCTGGTGGGGCTGGCCGATCGGATCGACACCGTTGCCGGTTGTTTCGGCATCGGCCAGGCCCCGACCGGAACCACTGATCCCTTCGGCCTGCGGCGCTTGGCGCTGGCGATCATCCACCTAGTGGTGCAGCGCGGCGCCCCGTTGTCGCTGACCGATATGTTCCGCAAGGCGCTCGCCCTCTACGGCGATCGGGTGGACGGCAGTGGTGCTACCGTGGAACAGGTGCTGCAGTTCATCAAGGGCCGCTTCGTCAACGACTGCACCGGTAAGGGAATGGACGCCCGGGCGGTGGACGCGGCCTGTTCGGTAGCCTTTGACGACATCAACGATTGCCTCAAGCGCATCGAAGCCCTGACCGAGATCAAAAGGCAGGCCTCGTTCGAGGTGCTGGCCGGGTCGTTCAAGCGAGTCAGAAACATCATCAAGGAGCATCAGGAGAGCGATATCAAGGTGTCGCTGCTGGCCGAACCGGCCGAGCGCAGCCTCTTCGAGGTCTACCAGGCGCTTGCTCAGAGCGGCGAGAAGCAGCTGGCGACGGCCGACTACCGGGGATTTCTCAAAGAGATGCTGGTGTTGAAGGAGCCGGTGGATCGCTTCTTTGACGAGGTGATGGTTATGGTCGAGGACGAGGCGGTGAAAAACAACCGGCTCAACCTGCTGGCGGCGATCAATACCTTGATCCTGAACATTGGCGATATCTCACGGATGCACAGCGCTGGTTGAGGTTTACAAACAAACGGGCTGCCCGGTTGAACCGGGCAGCCCGTTTGTTTTTCTCAGATGTCGGCGAGGGAGACTCGCTTTCTCTGCTTACTGATGGCAGGGCTTGCAGCCTTTGAACACTTCAGCCAGGGCCGGGTTCTCCTCGGCCGCTTTCTTATGGCAGTCGCGGCAGTTCTTGTGGGCCGCATCCTTGTAAGTGGCGACTTCTTTGGGCAGGCCGGCGACACCGGAGTTATGGCAGGATTCGCACTTGGCGATTTCCATACCCTCGGTGTAGGGAACCTGCTTGCCGTCCTGGGCGCCATGATGACAATCAGCGCAGGTCGCTATTTCCTGATGCTTGGCATGGGGGAAGACGGCCGGCTTCGGCTTTTTGGCCTTGTCGATCTCAGCCTGAAGGACCATGTCTGCCGGGCCGTTGTCGGCGATGACGATGCCGGCAAAGCCAAGACAGACGACAGCGAACACACAGCAAAGCACTTTTTTCATCATGATGACCACTCCTTTCTTGAATTGATCTGCTCCGGTACTACTGAACGATGATTCATCTTCAGCTGGTTATACCGGGTTATCGGGCGTATGTCAAGAATCACTCCCGCTATTATTCGTTCTAATGGTTTGTATTTTCATGGAAAAAGATTGTTCTACGCATAACTGTGCAGGCCGGAGAGCAAAAAGTTTACACCGTAGTAGGTGAAGATCACGGCCAGAAAACCGAGCAGCGATAACCAGGCAATGGCTCTGCCGCTGATGCCCCGGGTATACCTGATATGCAGCGTGAAGGCGTAGACGAACCAGGTGATCAGCGACCAGGTTTCCTTCGGGTCCCAGCTCCAGTAGGTGCCCCAGGCGGAGTTGGCCCAGACGGCGCCGGTGATGATCCCGGCGCTCAGCCAGATGAACCCGAAAATGAGGCACTTGTGGATGATGTCGTCCAGGGTCCGCAGCGCGGGGAACCGACCGGCGACGGCATCGTTGCCGGCGGTGAACGACTTGAGAAGATACATCAGCGCCAGGGCGGCGGCGATGGCAAAGGCGGCGTAGCCGATGAAACAGGTGACCACGTGGGCGATCAGCCAGTTTGATTGCAAGGCCGGAACCAGCGGGTTGATCCCTTTGTCGATCGGCGCAAAAGAGGCGTAGACCATGGCCAAAAAGGCCAGAGGCAAGGCAAAGGCGCCGATTACCCGAGTCTTGAACTTGAATTCTATGCCGAGATAGAGAATGACGATCACCCAGGCGAAAAAGACGACCGATTCGTACATGTTGGAGAGCGGCGCATGGCCGATGCCCATCTGGTAGGACTCGATCCATCGAAGCCCGAGGCCGGCGGTTTGAACCAGCAGCGCGCCGATGGTGAAAAGCGTGCCGGCCAGCGCGATTCGTTTGTTGTGGAAAACGAGCGCGGCGATATAGATCGCCGAGGCAAACAGATAGGTGAAGGTGGTGATGCCGAGAAGCTGTGAGCTGTCCATTCCAGGTACTCCTCTGGTTCGATCGGTGTCGGCTGACTAACCGACGGTTGCGGTCCGCAGGTGTTGCTCGAGTTCACTCATGATGCGGGTGAACCCGGGACGATTTTTATTGGCCGATCCGGCCAACAGGACACTGCAGCCCGGCGCGGAATCGCTGACCAGCAGCCACACCCGCCGGTGGGAAAGGAAAAACGAGATATAAAGGCCGGCCAGCATCAAGGCGCAGCCGCCATATACCCACCAGACGCCGGGGTCCTTGGCCACCTGCAGGCCGGTGGCGTAGAGTTGTTTGGCCTGAACCAGGTAGTCGCTGCCGCCCAGGGTGAGCGGCAGCGTATCACCTTTTTCCAGCCATTCGCTGACCGGTTCCCCCTGGCCGTCACTGATCCAGAGCTTGGCGCCGACGATCGACTGGCCGATCGTTCGGGCGTTGATGATGCCGAAGCTGAGCCCGGCGTCGGGCCACTGTTCCTGCTGCTGAAAAGGGACGATAAAGCTCTTGCGCCGCTCGGCCGCTTTGTCCTCGATGGTGACCAGAAACTCCTGGAAGCCCTGGTAGCTTGATTGGTAGAAGGTGATGCCGCGATAGGTGAGCGGGTGGTTGACGCGGATGTCGGTGGTGAGGACTTCCTGGCCGTTTTCGATGATCGTCAGGCTGGAGACGTAATCTTTGGGGGCGCCGGTTTCATAGAAGTCCACGTCGAAGGTGTTGCAGCGGACGGTGAAACCCAGATCCTTGAACTCTTGTTTGCCGAACAGGGCGATGCGATCCCGTTCCATGGATTCGGGGATGACCATGCTGCCTTTGAAACCGCCGATACTACCGATGAAGCCGCCAAAGCAGATGATCAGGATGGAGAGGTGGACCAGGTAGGCGCCGGTCCTGCTCCATCGGCCTTTCTGGCCAAACAGCAGGGTGTGGGTGTCGGTGACCTTGCTGGTCGGTTGCCAGCCCTTCTGCTGCAGGGCCTCCAGGAGCCTGTGCACCGCCGTGTCGCGAGGACCATCAATCTGCCAACCGGTCTGGTGTGGGGTGCTTTTCAGTCGCTCCTCCGTCCACCGCAGCCCGTCGGCGGTGACCTGTTTCCAGGCGGCGGGGAAACGGTCGATGCTGCAGACGATAAGATTGACACAGAGCAGCAGGATCAAGCCGACGAACCACCAGGAGCCGTACATGTCGACGATATCGAGTACCTGGAAAAGTTGGGCGGCCTGCGGACCGTAAGAGTCCACGTAGAACTCGATCGGCTTGTTCTGGGGGATGATGGTGCCGATGATCGAGGTGACGGCCAGAAGAGAGATGGTGACCAGGGCCAGCCGGACGGAGGCGAAGAAGTGCCAGAGTGAGTTGTCAGTGCTCATTGAAAAGAAACGGATATCTGTTGATTGACGGTATAATTCTTGAGGTAATCACCTGTAAGCGAGCAAACTACCACGGATGACCACTTTCGGCCACCGGTGACGAACTGCCATCTAACCAGTTTTCCCCTTGATTGGAAAGGAAATTCTTAAATACCCGGGGCTTTTTCATATCCGTGAGCGGTGCTCTTCGTAGAGTAAACGGCGTTGCGCTTCGGGAAGGTTGAGAAACGCTCGGACTTCCCGGCGCATCTCCTCCAGGTCCGTATCCAGGCGGCCATGCACTTGAACCACGTTGTTGCTGTGATCGCAGGTCAAAAAGGTCGGTGACGGCTGCAGCAGATCCAGCAGGAGCGCCAATTCGAGGACGGTGCCTTCGGCGCTCTGCGGGGTAAAAGAGCCATCCGCTACCTGGGTCAGCAGGGGGCAGCCGGGAGCGCCGGAAACGGGATCGGGCTCATAGAGCCAGAGGCGCCGTATCCGGACAAACTGGGGCGTGAGCTGATTGATCAGGGCGGCGGTGCCGGTTATGTGCTGGCGCCATCGTTCGACGCCACCCAGTCCGAGCAGGACGTAGAACGACTGCTCGATGGCGGCCGCCCGCAACCAGGTGGATACGTCGGCGACCATCTGCGGCGATTGTCCCTTGCGCTGGAAACGCAGCACCTCCGCATCCCCAGACTCGAGGCCGAGGTGGATGCGGGTCAGACCGTGTTTGGCAAGGCGGTCAATGCCTGCTGTACCGATTTTTTTCAGCGTTGATACACGGGCGTAGCTGGTCACCTTTTTGGCTGGAAATGATTGGTAGAGCAGATCGAGGACCCGGCAGATCAGATCTACCCCGGCATGAATCGGGTCGGCGTCGCCGAGAAACAGTTCTTCCGATTGGGGACGCCGCTCTTTCAGCAGCTGGATGTCGCGGGCAATGTCGTCGTAGGTCCGGGCCGAGTAGCGGGGTTCACCGAGGTGGGAATAGATGCCGCAGAATCGGCACCGGTTCCAGTTGCATCCCCGGGTCACCCGGATCAAGGTGCTGCGCCATTCGCTGGGGGGACGGATGGTCGGCTGTTCCGGGAAACTGTCTGGCTGTCTGTTCATGATCGTCTGGTCTGCTGTGTCGCTGGTGGTTGCCGCAGAGGCGGTTAAGCCGGCCGGTCGTGATATCTTGGGCCGTGGCTGCTTCCGCTTATAGTAATTCATCTCGAAGAAGGGGCAAGCGTTGATAAATGTGTTGAAAAGTATCCATGAAAGCGGTAATAGTGATCTTTTGAGTTTTTCCCGCGAAACCTTTTCGAATCGAGTCGTCCCAGGCCCCCGCAAGAAGGGGCGGCGGCTCCGGATATAAGGAGAATGATCATGGCTAAAGTATGTGAGATCTGCGGCAAAGGCCCGGTGACCGGGAACAATGTTTCCCACGCCAACAACAAGACCCGGCGCCGCTGGCTGCCGAATCTCAAGCGGGTACGCATGGTGACCGCCAACGGCGGGGTGCGGCGCTCCCGCGTCTGCACCAGATGCATTCGTTCCGGCGCGGTGGTCAAACCCGC
>JAUVWB010000008.1 GCA_030604345.1 Desulfofustis sp.
CAGCTCGACGGTCGTTGTAGCCGACGGCGACACCATTTTCCTCGGTGGTCTCAGATCCGACGAGCTCGGCACGGCGACCGACCAGATCCCGTTCTTCAGCTCCCTGCCCTTCATCGGTCCGCTGTTCACCTACGACGCCGATAAACACGAACGCCGCCACCTGGTGGTCTCCTTACGGGTCAACGTCATCGAGAGGGCCAGCCGATCATGACCAGACACCCGCGCTTTTTCTCTTTTCATCAAGCCGCGGTTAGCATCGCGCTCAGCGATGCGTTGCTTGATCATAACGGCGCACGGCTGGAAGGGCTCCCCACACAAGCCCGGAGCCGTGCGTCCGTTCCAGCTTTGCGCAGCAAAGAAACTTATTGCTGGTGGGCCGTGTACTCATCAAGCAACCGACGGATCATCTTCTGGTACTGCGTATTGTGTTTCTTGGCTACCCGCTTGAAGAAATCAATCGAGGCCTTGCTCAAGGCAATCGTCACCCGCACCGTCTCATCCTTGAGCGCCAACTCTTCCGGCGACGGCAGGAAATCAGAAACGATCCGCACCTTGCCGATCGGCTCATCCGTGTATGTTATTTTCTTTCTCATAAATCTTTTTCCCTCTGCGCCAGTACCCGGCCCCGATAATTCGAATAACCTTTTCCCGCCAGGTAAACCGTACGGTCAAGATCCCACCGGCAACACTGCCCAGACAATAGAACCGCTGTTCCTCGAGACTGTGCTCGAGATCTTCGAGGATGACACGGCGCGTATCGAGAAAGGCAAGCTGCGCCAGCGCAAACGACACCCCGTGCTTCCTTTGATTGGCCAGATCCTTCTGGTGATCCCATTCGAAACGTGCCTGCTGCTTCATGCGCCTCCTTCCGCTATGTCAGGTATCCATAAGCATAAATATACATCAATTTATGTGCATGTCAAAACCACAACTCTCAACCTCCAGGTGAACGCGTGAGACCAACAGCTTCATCAACCACCGCCCGAAAAACCACCCCCGTATCATCGCAACCCCAGGACGGATTAACAAGGGGGGTTCAACTCTCCACCGGCTTCGATCGGCTGAAGTTCGGGCTCTACGTCCAATTCGATACGGAGCGCTTTTTCGATATCTTGACCGATGCCAAGACCGAAGCGCAGGAACTCAGATCCCAGATCCCGCTGCGACTCGGCCCCGATCAGAACTACGATTACAACGTCCACCCCAACGGCCGGAAAGGCGGCTACAACTTCCACATCGCCCGCGCCGACGTCGATATCTTCATTTCCACCCGCAAAGACTACCTCTTAACCCCAAACGTCTGGGTCGATATCGGCTCGGCCTCCTGCTGGAGCCCCGGCTATACCGAAGTCATCCACTACATCACAAAACTGCTCAAGCTCTGGGACGGCAAGATCATCAAGAACAGCGTCTCGGAAGTCCACCTGTGCGCCGACTGCATCGGCCTCGATATCGAACAACTCCCCTTGCAGTACTGGAACCACTGGGTCACCCGAGCCAACCGGCTGCACGCCTTTTCCGACCGCAACCGCTTCTCCGGCATCACCATCACCCAGACCGAAGGCACCCTGAACCTCGACCCCGACCACCCCCTTCCGGAAGAAGTGGAAACCGGCATCCGTATCGGTGAAGGCGATATCATGCTGCGGATCTATGACAAGGTCCTGGAGATCAAGCGCAACGGCTCGAAACAATCCCTGTTCGCCTCCGTCTGGGGCAAAGCCAGCTACAACGACACCCCGGTTACCCGTGTCGAATTCCAGCTGAGAAAAAACGTCCTGAAACAATTTCAGATCAAGACCCTTGAAGACCTCACCATGAAACGCGACGGCCTCTGGAAGTATTGCACCCACGACTGGGCCAGACTCTCACAACACCCGATCGACCGCAAGAACCGCCACCAGGACCGGGCCAGGATCCACGACTTCTGGCACTTCATCCAGTCCGTCACCTGGGGCCAACATCACCCGGTCCGCCGCAGAAAACTGCTCCCCCAGAAGGACAAATACCAACTGGCCGACATGATGATCGGCTGCGCCCTGAATATGGCCGCGATCGACGGCTGCAAACACGACAACATCGAAAAGATCACCATGTACCTGATGGGCGAGGTTGATACCTGGTGCCGGATCAAGGCCCGCGAGATCAACCCGAAGACCGGCCGCTCTGAGCTGGAAGAGAAGATGAAACAGAAGATCAACGAAGTCTGGCCCTACGGTTACGGCGAGGTACCCGGCCCGACCGAACACGACAGCAGAAACGGCTTTCTGACCCAGGGCAAAGCAATCACCATCCAATAACCCACCACCAACCCAGGGGATATTTTGTTGACTCAAAAGGTCGGATCGCATACAGACCTCTGTATGCGAGGCAGAATATATTCCGATCAGAAATGTCCTGTCTGTCATTCATCATTCATTCATGATGAACGTCGGCGCGGCCTTTATTGTCCAAATCACCCCGACCAGGAAGCCACCCGCTATTTCACCGTTCGCTTCGGCCGGAAAGTAAACAAACGCTTCCCTTCCTACATCCACGCAGAACGATTCCTTGACGGCCTCCGATACGAAGTTGACCAAGGAAAATTCGATCCTCGCGAATACCAAGCTTCCAACCCCCTCGGCTTCAAGAACCTTTCCGAGACATGGCTCAAGAGCAAAGCCGACCAGATCCGCCCAGGGACACACCGCCTTTATACCAATTACCTCAACAAGGCGCAGGAAACCTGGGGCAACAGATCCATAAAAACAATCCAGTACGCCGAACTCGAGGATTTTCTCTACTCCCTGGACCTATCCAACAAGACACGAGCCAACGTAAGAGCCTGCCTGCATCATTTCTGGCAATGGCTGGTCAAACGGAGAATCATCAAACATGACGAGTTTCCCGAATTCCCCGCCATATCGTTCGAACTGGGCTGGCGAAACACCATTGATAAAGACACCCAAGACCAGATCATCGAAGAGGTTTACCGGATCTCGAACCACGTCAATATCAAGATCTGGCTCGGCGTGAAATGGCTGAGTACCTATATCTCCCTTCGTCCCACAGAACTGCTCAACCTTCGAGAAGAAAACATCGACCTGAAAAACGGCTTTCTCATCATCCCCCACCCGAAAGAGAAGCAACCGAAAATCATTCCTCTCATCGCTGAAGATCTCGAAATCCTCCACACCATACCGCCCGGTCTACCGCATCTCCGCTTCTTCCGCCATCGCTCCGGCGTTTCAGGCGTCCGCCCCGGTGAACCATTCGGCAAGAAATCACTCTATAAGTGGTGGAAAAAAGCCTGCTCCAACCTCGGTATCGAAAACGTCGACATGTACGGCGGCACCCGTCACAGTAGCGCCCTGGCCTTGACCGAACACTTCAGCCCGGAACAGATCCGACGCGGCACCATGCACAGCACCAACAAAGCCTTTGAACGCTACTACCGCGTCACGAAAAACGAAGTAAAAAATCTCTACGAAGCCACCAGATCACAGACCTCACATCCAGCCATCCGAAACAAAAAAGCACCCTTGACATAGTTATCATTTACGATAACAATATCTATGAAATGGCAAGTCACTTTTTATAGCGAGAAGGTAAAAGCAGAAACGTTATCGTTTCCCCCGGGGATTCTGGCAAATTTTTTTCACATAGCGGAACTGATCGAGGATTTTGGTCCGGCCCTGGGGCTACCCTACACTAAAGCACTCGGTGACGGCCTGTTCGAAATTCGTGCCAAGGGCAAGGAAGGGATAGGCAGATCATTCTTTTGCACGATGAAAGGCCAGGAGATTATCATCCTGCATTCATTCATCAAGAAATCGCAGAAGATCCCGAAGAAAGAGCTGAAAACAGCGCAAACCAGACAGAAAGAGATCAAGAAGAAATGAGACCGACACTGAAAGATGCCAAAAAGCAAGCCCTGTCCAACCCGGAAGTGGCGGAAGAATATAAAAGATTGGCTCCGGCTTATGAGCTCAGACGCAAACTGATAAAGATCCGGAAAGAAGCAGGCCTGACGCAAGAACAGATAGCCGAGATCCTGAAGACGAAAAAGAGTAATATATCGAGGCTGGAAAACGTGAATTCGACAATTTCCCCGAAGCTATCGACGATAGAAGAATATGCCAAAGCAACAGGCTACAAAGTTCAAATCAGATTCATCCCACAAAACCGATAACCTAACAACTTTTCTTTCGCGTTTTGTTAAACGAGTGTTAAACCAAAATCACCCAATAACCACCAAAAGAAAAGGGATTAACAGCTTAATTTAACTGTTAATCCCTTCCTTCTTTAATGGTCGGGGCGGCAGGATTCGAACCTGCGACCTCCTGCTCCCAAGGCAGGCGCGCTAACCAGGCTGCGCTACGCCCCGCCGCGGTAACGCGTAGGAAAGACCTTTCTTAACCCTTCTCCCTGTGGATGTCAATTAAGAATGATTATAAGTGTGGAGCTGGCCGCCCAGGTCCCGACCAGGCCCTCCGTGACCGATCGTCCGCAGGTGTTCAGGTAGGGCTAGAGTGATTGCGGGAAATATGCTAGTCTCGAAAATCTCGCCACATTCCGATTCCGTAAGCCACCGACAGGAACTATGAAACAAGGGACCAATTCGATCGGCAAAAAAGTATTGATCATTATCGTTTTGTCCATTGTCGTCGTGGCAGCACTGCTGTGGACGAGACAGGAGAAACAAGGAGGTCCGCCAGGCCCCATGCGCGAACAAGCCGTGGTTGGCATCAAGGCAGGCACGGTGGAGCGGCGGGATCTTGCCGATGTACGTGTGTTCAGCGGAACGCTGTCGGCTGAGAAACAATACGATGCTGCCTTCAAGGTCAGCGGACGAATTCGTGAGATCGCCGTCCATCTCGGTGACTGCCTCGAGCGCGGGACGCTCATAGCTCGACTGGACAGTGAGGAATTCGAGCAACAACTGGCCCAAGCCCGCGCCGAACTCGATGTGGCCGAAGCGGCACTGGCCGAAGCTCAGAGTAGTTTGGTGGCGGCACAACGGGACTACCAACGGGCGCTCAAGCTGCGTGACCAGAAAGTAGCCTCAGCCGCTGAGCTGGAAAGCGCCGAGACTGAACAACTGGCCCGCCAAGCGGGAGTCAACCTGGCCCAAGCCCAGATAAAACAGCGTCAGGCGGCTCTACGCGCCGCTGAGGTACGGCTGTCCTACACGACGCTGACGGCGGACTGGCACAACGGTCCCGAAACCGCCTGTCGTTTTGTCGCCGGCCGGCATGTGGATGAAGGCGCCACCGTAGCCGCCAATGCCCCGGTGGTGACACTGGTCGATCTGTCGCTCCTCAAGGCCGAAATCAACGTTGCCGAGCGTGATTACGCCCTCCTGCAAACCGGTCAACAGGCCAGGATCACCGTCGACGCAGTCCCGGATCGCTCTTTCGCCGGTACGGTCGTGCGCCTGGCCCCGGTTTTTGAGGAGACCAGCCGTCAGGCCCGGGTCGAGATCGCTGTCGATAATCCCGATTATCTGCTGAAAGCGGGGATGTTCGCCCGGGTTTATATCGAACTGAGTCGAGCCGACCAGGCCGTGGCCGCACCGATTACCGCGGTCATCAGACGACTCGGGACAACCGGAGTCTTCGTGGTCGAAGAGGGGGCGGCCCGATTCGTCGAGCTCAATCCCGGCATTGAACATGACGGCTGGGTTCAGGTCGACGGTCTCGAGGTCGGACAACAGGTCGTTACCCTCGGCCATCACCTGCTCAGCGACGGAGTCCGCGTGACCACCGGCGGGGAAGCGGACCAAGCGCCTCGGCAGGTGAACCCGTAAGCAGGGAAGAGACCGTTCATGAACATCAGCGCCTTCACCACCTCGCGACCGATCTTCACCATCATGGTGACGCTGATCGTCATCCTCATCGGCATCGTCTCGTTGAGCCGCCTGCCCATCGACTTGCTGCCGGAGATCTCCTATCCGGCCCTGAGTGTCAGTACCGACTACGGCAATGCCGCCCCCGAAGAAGTGGAAAAACTGGTCACTGAGGTGATCGAGGGGGCGGTGTCAGCCATTCAGGGGATCGAAGAAGTCACCTCCGAGTCATCCGAAGGCAACAGCCAGGTGCGGGTCTCCTTCACTTGGGGTACCGATCTCGATGCCGCCACCAACGACGTGCGCGACCGACTGGACCGGATAATCGACAACCTGCCGGAAGATGTGGACCGCCCTCAGATCCGCAAGTTCGACCCGAACAGTGCGCCGATCCTGATCTACGGGGCAGCCTCCGACCTGGACCCGATCGAGCTGCGACGGCTGATCGACGATCAGGTCAGTTATCGTATCGAGCAGGTGCCCGGAGTCGCCTCGCTCGACGTCTGGGGCGGGCTGGAACGCGAGATCCGCATCGAGATCGACCCCGACCGGCTGCAAGCCCTGCGGTTGTCCCTGGATACGGTGCGCGACGCCATCCGAAACGCCAATATCAGCCTGCCGGCCGGGACCATCGAGTCGGGCAACACCGAGATCCGCCTGCGCACCCCCGGGGAACTGACCAGCGTCTCACAGCTGCTCGATCTGGTAGTCGACCGCCGCGGCACCGTTCCCATCTACCTCAAGCAGGTGGCTTCGGTCTCCGACACGCACGCCGAGATCACCCGCATCGTCCGCATCAACGGCAAACCAGGCGTCCGCCTCGGCTTACGCAAGCAGTCCGGGACCAACACCGTCGAGGTGGCGCGACAGGCCAAGGAGGTGGTGGAGCAGATCAACCGCGATTTTCCGCAGATTCAGTTGATTTCCATCATCGACACCTCGGAATACATCGAGCGGTCACTGGCCAACGTGGGCCGCACCATCCTCTACGGCGGCATGCTCGCCATCCTGGTGTTGCTCGCCTTTCTGCGCAACATCCGGGCCACTCTGGTGGTCACCACCGCCATTCCGGTCGCCATCATCAGCACCTTTGCCATGATGTATTTCGGCAACCTGACCCTCAACCTGATGACGCTGGGCGGCCTCGCCCTGGGCGTCGGGATGATGGTCGACAACTCGATCGTAGTGCTGGAAAACATCCTGCGCCGCCAGCAGACCCTGAACGAATCGCCCAAGGAGGCCGCGATCAACGGCACCCGCGAAGTAGCCGGCGCCATCGTGGCCAGCACCTGCACCACGCTCGCCATCTTCGTACCCATGCTCTTCGCCCAGGAAATCTCGGGGCTATTGTTCCGCCAGCTGACGTATGTGATCGCCTTTTCCCTGATCTGCTCCCTGGTTGTCGCCCTGACGCTGGTGCCAATGCTGACCCGGCTGTTCCTCGGTATCCGCCGGGAAAAAGGCGGCCTGCTCAAACGGTTGGCGGAGCGTCTGGGCCGCCTCCATGAACGACTCAACTCCGCCTATGCGGCGCTACTCGACAGCGCTCTCGCCCACCCGGCCACATCGGTGCTGGTCGTGCTCATCCTCTTCGGCTCGACCTTGACCCTGATCCCCCGGATCGGCACCGAGTTCATGCCCGCCTCCGATGAAGGTGAAGTACGGGTCGACCTGCAGATGGCAGGCGGTACGCGCCTGGAGGTGCTCGACCAGACCATGGCGGAATTGGAACAGGTGGTAAACGATGCCGTTCCGGAGATGCGGGCCGTCGTCGTCTACCACGGATCATCCGGCGGGCGGGGCGACTCGGCCGGTGGAACGATCCGTTTGTCTCTGGTCCCCCTGAGCGAGCGGGAGCGGTCCAGCGCTCAAGTGGCCGCCGATCTACGCCGTGAAATCGGTGTTGTTCCCGGTTCAGAAGTGCGGGTGCGGGCCGGCCAGGGCATGTTCCTGCTGTCGCGGCTGCTCGGCAGCGGCGAGGAGAACCTGGAGATCGAGGTGCGCGGCTTCGACCTGGATACCCTGTACCGACTGGCCGCCACCGTGGAGGATCGCATCCAGGATCTTCCCGGCATTACCGACACCCGGCGCGGCCGCGAACAGGGCGTGCCGCAGCAGCTCCTGGAGATCGACCGAGCCCGGGCCGATGACCTCGGCCTCAGTATCGCCCAAATCGCCCGTACCCTGGAGACCGCCCTGTCCGGCACCTCCGCCGGTCAATTCCGTGACGGCAGCGGAGAGGAAGTGGATATCCTGGTTCGGCTGAAAGACGCCAAGCTGCTCACCATCGAAGAGCTGCTGACCCTGACCATCACTAATGAGGCCGGGCAGGCGGTGTCGCTGCGCAACCTGTTGACCCCAAGGCCAAGCCTCGGCCCGGTGGAGATCGAACGCAAGAATCAACAACGGCTGGTGGTAGTCAGCGCCAACGTGACCGACCGGCCTCTCGGGGAGGTCGCCGCCGAGGTTCAGCAGCAGTTGAACAATATTCCCCGGCCTCGCGGCTACGAGATCGTCATGGCCGGCGACGTGGAAGAACAGGCCGAGTCTTTCCGGGAAATGCTGATCGGCATTATCCTCGCCACGGTGCTGGTCTACATGGTCATGGCCTCGCTCTACGAGTCCCTGCTGTCACCCACCGTGGTCATGTTCTCCGTACCGCTGCCGCTGATCGGCGTGGTGCTCACGCTACTGGTGACCGGCACCACCTTCAACGTGCAGAGCTTCATCGGCTGTATCATGTTGGTGGGGATTGTCGTCAACAACGCCATCCTCATCGTCGATCGGGCCAATACCCTGTTTCGCGACGAGGGGTTCCCCTTGCTGGACGCCGTGCGGCAAGCGGGGCGGGACCGGCTGCGGCCGGTATTGATGACCTCGCTGACCACGGTACTCTCCCTGCTGCCGCTTGCCCTGGGCATCGGTGAAGGAAGCGAGATGCAGGCACCGCTGGCCCGGACCGTACTGGGCGGCCTGCTCAGCGCCGCGCTGATCACGCTGGTCTTCATTCCGGTTTTGTACCTGCTGTTCAACCGACGCAACGAGCGACTCCGCGACGCGCATACCAGCGAGTAAAGACGATGAACCGACCCGCCACCGCACTCCTTGTGAGCAGCCTCCTTCTTCTTGGCGGCTGCCTGAGCAACGTTTCGCAAGCCCCGACCGTCACCACCCGTGCAGTCGATATGGCAGCGGCACCGCCGCTGCCGCAACAACATCCTCTGGGTAAACCATCGCCACGCGACGGCGAAGCTTTTACCGATGAACGTCAGGAATTCGCATTTCACCCGATCGCGCCCCAGCAGGAACAGAAACCACCAGCCGACCAGCTTCTGGACCTGAGTGTCGAGCAGGCGGTCTTCTCGGCGCTACGGCATAATCGCGCCCTGGTGGTCGAGCAGTTCAATCCGGTGATCGCCAACACCTTTGTCGAGACGGAACGCGCCATTTTCGACCCGCTGCTGTTCGCCCGAGGAAGCATCGAGGACAACCGGGACCGATCCTTTTCCCCGACCGACAGCCGCTTTTTCTCCATCGACGAGACCAGCCGGACCATCAGCGGCGGCGCCACCACCCTCTTTCCTTCCGGAACCGAGGTCTCGCTCGAACTCAGTCAATCCAGAGACGAAAGTGAAAACTCCCGCACCACCGAGGAGGCCCGCGCCGGTCTCAATGTGACCCAGGCCTTGCTTCGTGGCGGCAGCGTCGCTGCCAATCTGGCCGCTATCCACCGGGCGCAGGCGGCGGCTTTGGCATCGGCCTACGAACTGCGCGGCATTACCGAAAACCTGGTGGCCAGTGTGGAGTCGGCCTATTGGGATTACGCCCTGGCGATCCGTCAGGTGGAAATCTTCGAAGAGTCCTATGATCTGGCAAAGCGGCAGCGGGATGACATCCATACCCGTATCACCGTCGGCCAGATCGCCGAGACTGAAGAAGTGGTTGCTAGCGCCGAACTGGCTTTACGCCGGCAACAATTGATCGATGCCCGCAATGACCGGGAGCAGGCCCGGCTCACCCTGCTGCGCCTGCTTAACCCGCCGGCGGCAAATGGTTGGGACGAGCAGATCACCCTCACTGACCGGGCCGTCATCCCCGAGGTGAGTCTGGGCAGCCCCGAGGAGCATGAAGCGCTGGCCGTTCGCCTCCGGCCGGAGCTGAACGAGGCGCGCCTGCAGGCGCGCCGTGGTGAGTTGGAGACCGTTCAGACCAAAAACGGCCTGTTGCCGCGGCTCGATCTGTTCATCACCTTGGGCAAGACCGGCTACGCCCGCAGCTTCAGCGGCAGCCTTGAGGATCTGGACGGTCCCGGCTACGATTTCTCGGCCGGGCTCGATTTCGAATTTCCGGTGGCCAACCGGGCCGCCCAGGCTCTTGACCGTCGCGCTCGCTCCAGCCACCAGCAGGCGCTTTTCAGCGTCGAAAACCTCAAGCAGTTGATCGCTCTCGAGGTGCGCACCGCCCTGCTCGAAGTGGAGCGCAGCCTGCAGCAGATCGATGCCAGCGCCGCTCGCCGGGTCTTGCAGGAGGAGGTGCTGCGCGCCGAAACCGTGCGTTTCCGCGTGGGCACGGCAACCGCCCTGGATGTGGCCCGGGTCGGACGAGATCTGCTGGAGAGCCGGATCAACGAAGTGGAGGCCATCGTCAACTATCGTCAGGCCCTGATCAACCTCTACCTGCTCGACGGCACGCTGCTGCTGCGCCGAGGCATTCAAGGCCCGGGCGCGGAAGAGGTGGTGCTACCCTAACATCTCCCGGTACACCGCCTCATATTTTCCGACGATCGCCGCCAGGAGAAAGTCCTGCGCCCGCTCCCGGCGCAGCGCCGCGAAACGCGCCAGGTAGTCCGGATAGTCCCGATGTACCTGTTCGATCTTTTCCGCCAGCTGATACTGCTCGGCCAGCAGTTCCGGGGGCAGCACCTCGACGACACCGCCGACCGGTGTCGAGATCAACACCTTGGCATAAAAAAGGGCCTCCACCATAACCTTGGGGAACCCCTCGCTATGCGACGAGATGACCACCAGATCGGCTTGGTGCATCAGCACCGGCACATCATCTCGAAACCCTTCCAGAAAGACCCGGTCCTGCAAAGCGAGACGGTGGATGACACCGCGCAACCGTCCATCCTCCGGTCCGGTGCCGATGATCGAGAGACGATAAGCGAAGGGCAGCCGGGCGACCTGTTCGATCAGTTCCGCAAACCCCTTGATGGCGTCCAGACGGCCGACGGCGATCATGGTGAACGGGCCGCTTCTCGGCAACGCCGGAATCGGTACCGGCTGCAGACCATTGTTGATGACGCGGACCGTCGCTCCCGGACGTGCCAGCACCGACCGACGAGCCTCTTCGGAGACCGTGGTGACCCAGGGTAACCGGTTGAAGATCCTGCCCTTCCGGGCATTATGTTTGGTGGCCAGATGGCGGACCGGGCAGAACAGCGAAGCGCGGCGTATCAACAACGCCGCCTTGGCGGCGTGCGTATGGACGATATCGGGACGGATCTGCCGGAGAACAAGGATCAACTCCCGGACCAACAGAGGGTTGTGGCTGGTCGGATGGGCCCGCAGTTCGACCACCGTGACCGAGTCGGCGAAACGCTCCCGGTACTCGGTCCGGCGCAGCAACAGGGCAATTACTTCGTGATTCCGAGCCAACTCGTTGGCCAGTTCCACGAATACCTTTTCCGCCCCACCCCAGCGCTGTGAGGCCATGAATTGGACAATCCGCATCCTGCCCGCCGACTCAGCTCCGCCCCGCAAACCGGGCGATGCAGAGAATATCGTTGCGCAGCAGCGGATGACGCCGCAGGTACCAGGTCTTGAGCACCGACTGAGGGTTGATCGTCCCGTGCCGGCACAGCAGTATTCTCTCCAGTTCAAGGCCGGCATTGACCACCATCTTCGCCGCGGTGTAGGGGGTGAACCAGTGGCAATGATCGCTGTTGATCGCTTCGACGCCCCGCCTGGCCAGCCGGCAGTTCTCCCGTGACAGGGCATTCGGCACGGTGATGATCACCGCGGGGAAGGTCTTGTCGTGGCGGACCGCCACCTGTCGCAGGAAACCGGTCGGGTCCTGCAGATGCTCGAGCACCTCGGGAATGAGCAGGAAGTCCCACTGCTCCCCGCTGATTGTCTGGGCAAAGGCGTCTCCGAGGATATCGGCACAAGACACATCCGTGAGACCGAGTTCCTCCCTGATAAAGGTGATACCGTCGCCTTGGATATCGACCCCGTGACACCGAGTCGCACTCTCGCAGAGCCGGGCATGCAGCCATTTCCGGCGCTGGAGCTTATGGCGGATGGTGTCGATGGTGTGGTCGACGCAGCCCACATGGACCACCCGCTTCCCCCGCACCAGCTCGCACAACCAGTCGATCTGCGTCCGGTAACGCCAGTCTTCCGGCTCGAACCGGTAGCCGATCTTCACGGTGTTGGCATACCGCTCACCGCGCAGATACGCCAGCAACTCGTCATCCAGTTTCATCGTCGTCAGCACCCATTGCCGGCCGCACCACCTTCCATATTGTTGATCCTGGCCAGTACCCGGTAAAGCCCCTGGGTGCCGAGATTTTCATAGCCCATGGCCTGAGCGACCACATAGAACTGGTTCACCAGCGCCAGTCCGGGCAGGCTGAGATTCATGCGCTGCGCCTCGGCCAAGGCGATCCCCATGTCCTTGACGAAATGCTTGATGTAGAAGCCGGGCTGGAAATCCCCTTTGGCGATCCGCCGCCCGAGGTTATTGATCATCCAGGAACGGGCCGCGCCCTGCCCGATCACGTCGATGACCGCATCGAGATCCATGCCCATCCGCTGGGCATAGAGCAACGATTCGACGGTGCCGATCATCGTCCCGGCGACGAGGATCTGATTGCACATCTTGGTGTGCTGACCGGCCCCGGCGCCCCCCATGTGGGAGATATTGTTGCCCATGACGGCAAAGAGCGGCCTGACCCGCTCAAAGACATCGCGATCGCCGCCGACCATGATCGCCAGAGTCGCCTCCCGGGCACCCACATCGCCGCCGGATACCGGGGCGTCCAGGGCGGCCACCGAGCGTGCGGCGGCCGCCGCGGGGATGGTCCGGGCCAATTCCGGACTGGAGGTGGTCATGTCCACCAGGATCGTTCCCGGCCGGGCTCCGGCCAGAGCCCCGTTGTCCCCGAGCAGCACACTTTCCACATCGGGCGGAAAGCCGACGATGGAGAAGACGATTTCGCTGTTTTGTGCCAGTTCGCGCGGCGACTCACACCAGACGGCGCCTCTGGCGATCAGATTATCGGCCTTGCTTCTGGTTCGATTGTAGACGCTCACGTGATGACCGGCGTCGAGCAGGTGGCCGCACATGGAATTGCCCATGACACCGGTACCGATCCAGCCGAGTTTCATTTTCTCCATTGCTTCCTCCGTCTCAGATCTGCTTTTTCCCGAGTGGACCGCCGGACCACACCGATCTCATCCATGATAATCGCCGTCCATCATGCCATATCCAGGCGCCGTCTGCCACCATCCGGTGCTTGCGGCAGCCGATTCCCCATCAAATCCGGACGCCGTCGGCAAGAACAAGACAGCTCCGTGCGCAAGACATAAGACGAGGGCCTGCTTGCCGCCCTCCTGAACAAACCGACCGGATGAAGTCATCGGGCCGGTCGCGGTTGATCACAAAAAGCTTTCCACCGGGATATAGGCAAGCTCGAACGCCTCGGCAACCGCCTGGTAGGTCACCGCTCCGTGAATCACGTTGGCTCCCTTTTTGATCTCTTCATTTTCCTGCATCGCCTTTTTCCACCCCTTGTTGGCAATCTCTAAAGCGTAGGGCAGGGTGGCATTGGTCAGGGCGATGGTCGAGGTGCGGGCCACCGCGCCCGGCATGTTGGTCACACAATAATGGACCACGCCATCGACAACAAAGGTCGGATCGGCGTGCGTCGTCGGTTTCGAGGTCTCGGCACAGCCGCCCTGATCGATGGCCACGTCGACGATGACCGACCCGTTCTTCATGGCGGGCAACATATCCCTGGTGATCAGTTTCGGCGCCTTGGCCCCGGGGATGAGGACGGCGCCGATAACCAGATCGGCCTTGGTGACGTATTCCCGGAGCAACGCCGGGTTGGACATGACCGGTATGCAATGGGCCGGCATGAAGTCGCCCAGATAGGCGAGTCGTTCCAGGTTGGTATCGAGGATATAGACCATGGCGCCGAGGCCGCAGGCCATCTTCGCGGCATTGTAACCGACAACACCACCGCCGATAACCACCACCGTCGCCGGCGCCACCCCCTTGACCCCGCCAAGCAGCACCCCGCGCCCCCCCTGCGGCATTTCCAGACAGCGGGCGCCGACCTGGGTCGCCATCCGCCCGGCGACCTCACTCATCGGTACCAGCAGCGGCAGCGAACCGTTCTTCTTTTCGATGGTCTCATAGGCGATGTTGACTGACCGAGCCTTGATAAGAGCCAGTGTCTGCTGCTCGTCGGCGGCCAGATGCAGGTAGGTGAAGACGATCTGGTTCTCCCAGATCAACTCGTATTCGGACGGTTGCGGTTCCTTGACGTGCATCACCATATCACAGGCGCCGTACACCTCGCCGGGCGTCTCAACGATGGTGGCGCCGGCGGCGCGATACTCATCATCCGCAAAACCGGCACCGGCACCGGCACCGGTTTGCACGAGCACCTGATGCCGGTTGGCCACCATGGTGGCTACCCCGGTGGGAACCATGCATACCCGATTCTCCATCACTTTGATCTCTTTCAAGACACCGATTTTCACTGCTCCCTCCTCTTGCTAAAATGAAGTGGATCAGTTGGTTCCGCAAGTCGGCAGACCGGCGGAAACCCTCTCTTCAACGCATGCGCTTTTGCAGCGCCATTCAAATACCGCTTTCCGCGGCCTTCCGCACCGCCTCAACCACCCGATCGACCTGCTCTGTGCTGATGGTCAGGGCCGGGGCGAAGTTCATCACCGTATTGAGCCCGGTGATGCTGCTGTTGGTCCGGGCGACGATGACATTCTGGGCGAACACCTTGCCGACGATCCTGGCCATCTCTGCTTCGGATACCGGCTCCTTGGTGGCCTTGTCACGAACGAACTCCACGCCGCAGAACAACCCGACACCGCGAACGTCACCGACTATCGGCAGCTCCAGCAACTCCTGCAATCGCTGGAGCAGATAGGCGCCCATGTCCCGCGACCGCTCCACCAACCCTTCATCTTCGATAATTCTCATCGTCTCCAGGGCTGCCGCCATGGGCCCGGTACAGCCGCCGTACGTGCTGATATCACGAAAAAAATTCAACCGAGTCCGGGGATCGTCCGGATCGTTGAGAAACAGGTCGTAGATATGCTGCTTGACCACTGTGGCCGAAAGCGGCTCATAGGAACTGGCCATCCCTTTGGCCATCGTCACCATGTCGGCATCGACCCCGTAGTGCTCGTGCCCCCAGAATCTCCCGGTGCGGCCGAACCCACAGACGACCTCATCGAGGATCAGCCATACCTCATGCTTCCGGCAAATCTCCTGGATGATGGGGAAATATTCCGGAACCGGAGCGATGATCCCGCCACCGGCGGTGACCGGTTCAACGATCAGACCGCCCACCGTCTCCGGACCTTCTTTTTCCATAATGTCGTCGACAACCCTGGCACACTCGATGGAGCAGCCGGGATACGACATGCCGAATGGGCAACGGTAGCAGCAGCAGTGGGGAAACTCGACAAAGCCTTCCAGCAGCGGTTCGAAATGCTTTTTCCGCTCGACATGTCCGGAAGCACTCATGGCTCCAAAGGTGGTGCCGTGATAGTCGCGGTCCCGGAAGAGAATCTTGAACTTGCCTTGCCGCGCCGGGACAAAACGGGCGGCCTGACGAACCAGTTTGAATGCCTTCTCGTTAGCCTCTGAGCCGCTGTTGGAAAAATAGACCTTCCCCATTCCCGGCAATTTTTCGAGCAGATTTCGAGCCAGCGTGATGGCCGGCACGTTACCGTAGGCACCGGCAAAATAAGGCATTGTCTGCAATTGCTCGCAGACAGCCCGGGCTATCGACTCCCGCCCGTACCCGACAATCACGCTCCACAC
>JAUVWB010000018.1 GCA_030604345.1 Desulfofustis sp.
GCCGCTGCCCATCGGCAAATATTCGAGGCCGTGTATCATACCACTCCCTGGCTGTTTGATAATAATCCAGACTGATATATTTTGTCCCTGCAGTTAAAAATGCCTGGATTTTTTGCTCTCCGGCTCCAATATCCAACACTACGCCTTTCGCCAATGCTCCAACTTCCCGCAAATTTTTAACCTCATCTTTAAAGACAAACCACTGAGGGTGAAACGGAGTGCGCTTAAGCGGGTTTAACACTTTACGAATTAGTGCATTTTGGCGCATTTTGTGGATGTTTTTCCTTTTACCAAGTTTTTCAAACCCAGCTTCCGTAATGATCACTGCATGAACTATTGTTAACCTTACTCAACTTTATCATATCTCATCTGGCTTATTTGTTCTGCAACTAGCCCGATCATAAAAACAATGATCGAGGTGTTTAGCAATAATGCAGACATGTTGGTAAAACGTCCTTGGGAAAAATATGTATAGACATAATAAGAGAGACCCGTTGAGAAACAAAACAAACTTATGGGTAGAAAAACTCGAAAGGGTGAGAACAAAGTCGCTATTTTGGTAATAATGAGGAAGAACCGAGTGCCATCTTTGATGAGTTTAATTTTGCTCTTTCCGATTCGTTTGTGAGTTTCTATCGGCACGTATCGTATGCTTCGACCACTTCTTAGATAGGCCATGGTCAAAGTCGATGGATATGAGAAAGTGTTTGGCAACAAATAAATAAACTGTTTTGCCGTTGAGAGTCTAACCAGACGAAAACCTGAAGTGAGATCTTCAATTTTGAATTGGGTGACGTAAGAAGCAAATTTTTTGTAGATCCAGTTGGCGACATCGCGGTGGGCTTTTGTTTTTGATTGTCTTGTTCGGGCACCAACCACCATATCGTATTTATCTTTGTATTCTAGGAGTCGGGCGATGTCTTCCGGTTGATGTTGGCCGTCAGCATCCATCATGATGACCCACTCGCCCTGGGCGCAGCGCAAGCCGGTTTTGATGGCCGCACCGTTGCCAATGTTGTACGGGTGAGGCCAGACGTTGGCGCCGGCTGCCATGGCTACTTCCATGGTGTTGTCGGTGGAACCGTCGTCAACGACGAGGACTTCGAAATCGGGGTGCAGCTCCTTGATTCTGCGGACCGTTTCTCCGACTACCTTGGCCTCGTTATCTGCCGGCAGGATGACGGTCACCTGTGGCTTTTTGGTGGGAGTTTCCATGGGTTTCTTATTGGCTTAATGAAGGTCGCACCTGTTGTCACAAATCACCGGTGACCAAATCATCTTCATGTCACGATAAATTCAACCTTTGGTTGGCTCATGAGACCTCATCGGCAGTAAGCGAGTACCTCGATGAACTACGGAATAGCTTCCGTTGCCACAGGAGGGTACTGAAATGTTTGGCCAGAAGGATTTGACTGTCAGGATAAAAGCTTCTGGCATTTTATGGTGCCATTTGAAGATTGCATGAAATTTTCACGTATCGATTTGAACTCTACAAAAAAAACAGATCGATTACAAATGATTGTCACGGTGGTCACTTCGAAAATGCGGCATCCCGTTAAATGATGGTTTGCTTGACGTGCTCGATGCGGTGCGAATACCTTTGATCGACAGAAAACGATTTCTCTCTACGCCAATTGAATGATCTGATTCAAGCATGCGCAAACTTCTTCAAAAGAGGTGTTGGCAAGTTTTTTGAGCGGGTGGGGGCGAGCCTTACGAACTCGCCAGTCAAAGGATTTTGGCTGGTGACAGAGTACATAGCTGATCTTCTGCTCTTTTCTGCCAACTCGACCAACAGCAATTGCAAAGGGATTGTCGACATTATATGTTGCAGTCGTCATGGGCAGCCCGATAATCAAAGATGTTTTGTCATTGAAAATGCGTGGAGAAAGCACCAGAAACGGGTGGATATCGCGCATTTCCCTACCGGCCTGCGGATTGCAGTCGATCCAAATGATGTCCTGACGTTGCGGAACCCATGGGACCCGCTGAGTTGACAGATTCGCTGCTACCATTTCTCGGCTCCGAGCCGTTCGCTCTGCATCGTCTCGCCTCCGTGTTTTTTCGGATCGAACCGGGCCAAGCGCTGCTCTAGCGTGTTCATTCCCTCGTTCACGGGACAGATGACGATAGTAGAGCCCTCGACAGTGATGTGCACACTCTGATCAACATGTAAACCTGCCGCTCGCGCTATCGCCGCAGGCAAACGCACGCCAAGATTATTCCCCCATTTTTTGATGTTCAAGATAGCCTCGGCCATATTTTTTTCCCTTGATGATGTGACGACAGACCCATAGATGTTTAAACACAGTTTAAACATACGCTTTCTGTCCGTCAAGCATAAAAAGAAGCATTACCCTGGCTTGCCATGATGGGTTTCCAGGTATATCTTGCCGACGATGCGTCCCGCGATCTGGATTTCCAACTTTCAGCCACAGAATATATACCACGCTCGCCGACCGACACCTCTCTGGAGGAATTGCTCCGTTCCGCCGAGAAGGTCGAAAAAGGCGTCCCGCTCAGTGCAGACCTTGACGAAGCTCTTCTTCACGGCAGCTCGATCGGTGGTGCACGTCCCAAGGCGCTGATTGAAGACCATAACGTGATGTTCAGCGGCGCGAATCACCGCGTCCGCTGAAACATTTTGTTAGCTGATTTTTTTGTAAATTTCTTTTCTATGTGCGATTTTTACTATCCATATCGTCAATTCATTATCTTGAATTGAATACACGATCCTAAAGATACCCTGTCGTATTCTATAGAGTTCAAGGCCAGATAATTTCTCACTGCCAATTGGACGAGGTTCTATCTTAAGGTTTTCGATTCTTTGTAGAATTTTAGATAGATAGGTTTTTGGGATTACTTTGAAGTCTTTCTCGACAGATTTTTTGAAGAAAATCCTATATTCTTCCATCTTTTCTCAACTTTTTAACCATCTGGTCATAGCTGATAAGCGGCTCATTTTTACGCTCTTCAAAAGAAAGAATGTCTTCCACATCATCTGATAGCGCCTCTTTAACAGCTTGATTTACCAAATCGGTAATTGATCGAGAAGTCTCCAATGATTTTATTTTCAAGGCCTTATGTATATCTGGGTCAAAATATATTGTCGCTCTCTTCGCTTGTTTAGACATAAATTCACCTCCTGTACTGACAGTATAATGCTATAACGTCATGACGTCAATTATTGTAAAAGCTAACAAGAAATACATCGCCAAATTCTCTTCAACTACCGACCTCTACAGTGTCGTCAAGGCCGAGTTCGTGGCAATGCGCCTAGCGGAGAGTGACGATGGCATCGTGGAGGTGGAGAGGTTTGTGCGTCATGGTTGTCACATCCGGTCGGCGTTGCTGACCAGTTCGCAGAGTTCGTCGGCCATGTCGTTGATCAGTTGTTCGTCCTGGCCTTCCACCATGACGCGGATGACCGGTTCGGTGCCCGACGGGCGGACCAGGATGCGGCCGGAGGTGTTCAGTTTTTCTTCGAGTTTTCTGAGCGTGGTGGTGAAGTGCGGGATCTCGTCGACACTCATCCGGGTGCGGGTGCGGACGTTTTTCAGCACCTGGGGGAAGCTCTCCATGATGGTGGCCAGCTCGGAGAGGGGGCGCTCCTTCTTCTTCATGACCGACAGGAGCTGCAGGCCGGCCAGGATACCGTCGCCGGTGGTGCTGCTGTCCAGAAAGATCAGGTGGCCGGACTGCTCGCCGCCGAAGTTGTAGCCCTTGGCGCGCATCTCCTCCACCACGTAACGGTCACCCACGGCGGTGCGGGTGAGGATGCCGCCCATCTGCTCCAGGGCCACCTGCAGACCCATGTTGGACATGACGGTCGCCACCACGGTCTTTTTTTTCAGCTTGCGCTGGGCCAGCAGATCCTTGGCGCAGATGGCCATGATATGGTCGCCGTCGACGATCTGGCCGTGCTCGTCGCAGACGATGAGGCGGTCGCCGTCGCCGTCGAAGGCCAGGCCGATGTCGGCCTTTTCCCGGCGCACCGTCTCGGCCATCAGCTCCGGGTGGAGCGCGCCGCAGCGGCGGTTGATGTTGGTGCCGTCCGGGTCCACCGCCAGGGCGGTGACTTTGGCCCCCAGTTCCTCGAAGACCTCCGGGGCGACGCCGTACGTGGCGCCGTTGGCGCAGTCGAGCACGATGTGAAAATCATCGAGCATCAGGTGTTTGGGGAAGGTGTTCTTGAGAAAGACGATGTAGCGGCCCTTGGCGTCTTCGATGCGGCGGGCCTTGCCCACCTCCTCGGCGACCGGCCGCAATGCCTCCATCTTCTGCGAGAAGATCAGCGCCTCGATCTCTTCTTCAACGCGGTCCGGCAGCTTGAAGCCGTCGTGCGCGAAAATCTTGATGCCGTTGTCCTGAAAGGGGTTGTGCGAGGCGGAGATGACCACCCCGGCATCGGCGCGCATGGAGGTGGTGATAAAGGAGATGCCCGGCGTCGGCAGCGGCCCCACCAGCATGACGTCGACGCCCATCGAGCAGATGCCGGCGGCCAGCGCGTTTTCCAGCATGTAGCAGGAGAGCCGGGTGTCCTTGCCGATGACGATGCCGTGGCCGCGCGAGCGGTCCTTGACGATAAAGGCGATGGCGCGGCCCACCTGCATGGCGATCTCGGTGGTCATGGGGTGGGTGTTGGCCTCGCCGCGAATGCCGTCGGTGCCGAATAGCTTTCTCATGGGGTGCGGTTCAGGTGAAGGTTGGGCGCGGGTAGCGGCTCGTTCATGGTTTGGCCGGCTCGTCCGGCGTTTGGGCCGCCGGGGGCGGCGCTGGTGCCGGTGCCGGTGCCGGTTTTTTCGACAGCTCGATCACCGCCGGTTCGACCTTGAGGATCTCCACCGGGTGGCTCAGGTTCTCCGCCTGCACGATGCGGACGATGCCAATGCCGTTGACCTCGTCCACCGCCAGCCGGGCGGTGAGGATATCGGTCAGTTTGACGCCTTCGTCGAGCAGTAGCTTCGGTACGTCGGCGAAGACCTTGACCCGCTTGACCGGCACCTCCAGCCCCGCATCGTGAGTCAGCGGCAAAGTATATTCGTACTGCTCCATTTCCAGGGAGACGGCGATGTCGGCGGTGATGGTCGTCTCGCCGATCAAATCGACGATGGCCGGATCGAGATCCAGCGGCACCTGCAGCTGGGTGGTCTGGTTGATGCCGCTGAGATCGATCTCCCGGGTGCGCAGCACGTCATGTTTGCTCAGCACCGATTCAGGCCCGGTGATGATGATGACGTTCGGCTCCATGCGCAGGTTTTCCAGGCGGTAGCCCGGCGCCGGGGAGCCGATGGTCACCGGGTTGATGGCAAACTGTTTGGAGATCAGCTTGTCCAGCGACAAGATGATGGTCGACGGCTGCACCCGCAGCACGGTGACACCGCGCGGCACGGTGATCGAATCCGGGTCGTTGGCGATCACCGTGGTCCCCGGCGTGGCGTTGGCCAGATCGATGCGCCGGCTGATCTGCCGCTGGTCGATGCCGAGAATCACCGAGCGTGGTCCGTGCACCGTCACCTCCAGCTGCCGCTTGAACTGGTTGGAGATCACCAGTTCCCGGGGCAGGTTGAGCACCTCCACCGGGATCATGACACTGGTGTCCACCGTCTGCTCACCGCCGACGTTGTACCAGAGCACCGCCGAGAGCAGTAGGGAAATGAGGATGGGCAGCCCCTCGGTGGCCAGGACCCGACGCCAATAGGTGAAACTGAACGGCTTCATGAGCGGACGAACCAGTTTTTCCAGGTGGATTTATGCATCTCTTTACTGCCGATAAAGATCGCCCGCAGGCTGTTGGTCAGCGAGATCTCGTCGTTGACCGCGGTCATGGCGCCGTGCTGCACGAGCGAGATGTTCTGCGTCTCTTCGGAGACCACCAGGATGACCGCGTCGGTCTCCTCGGAGAGACCGATGGCGGCCCGGTGCCGGGTGCCGTAGCGCTTGTCGATATAGGGGTTCTGGGTCAGCGGCAGGATGGAGCCGGCGGTATGGATGCGCCCCTTGCTGATGATAACGCCGCCGTCATGCAGCGGTGACACCGGCATGAAGATCGAGATGAGCAGTTCCTTGGTCAGCCGGGCATCGATGAGAAAGCCGGACTCCACGTAATCGCGCAGCCCCATCTCCCGCTCGATGACGATCAGGGCGCCGATGCGGCGCTTGGACAGGTAGAAGACGGTGCGGATGATCTCTTCCAGCTCCTTTTCCATCATCCCCGTGGATTTCTGGAACGGCGACTGTCCCACCTGGGTCAGCGCCCGCCGGATATCGTCCTGAAAGACGATGATGACGATGAGAAACAACGAGCTGAGAAAGGTCTGCAGGAGCCACAGCAGCGTTGCCAGCTCCAGCACCCGGGCCAGGAAGTAGGCGGCCACCAGGACGCCGAGCCCGATCACCATCTGTACCGAGCGGGTGCCGCGGATGATGGAGATCAGCTGGTAGAAGACGAAGGCCACCACCAGGATGTCCAGCCCGTCCTGCCAACGAAACAATTGAACGAATTCGAACATGTAGACACAAAGTACAGGGTTGCCGGTGACACGACGGCCCGGCGGAGCAACTCCAAACAACCGACGGTGACGAAGACGGCCCGATGTCGGCTCCGTATCCGAACCATTTCCGGGATCAGCGCGGATGATTAAAGCATACCGGCAAGAGGTCGATTTTACAAATAATTATTTCAGCTTAACACCATTTTTTCGGCACCGAGCCGACGGTGCCGGCCCAACGCCTGCCGATTCTCGTGGCCCGCATGCTATCAACAGTGGACTTTTCCCCGATAATTTCCTACATGTAACGGTACCAAAGTGTGGGGTGGCCGAGGTAAGCGGCAGCACAGGCGCTTCGCGGCAGCCCCGAAATCAGTGAGATCAGTGACCATCGTTGCAGGCCATCGTTGGAACCATGAACGTTCATCATACCAGCAGTTGGATCCATGTCTGAAAAACCAACCGATCTGTTCGGCACCATAACCATCGCGCCCGGGTCCGCATCCGAGGAGACACCGGCAGCGGTGCCGGCCGAAAAAGAGCCGCGTAAATCGCGGCGTTCCCGCTCCGCCCGCGAACCCAAGACCAGGCCGCCCGCTAAACGACCGCGTCCCGCCGGTTCCGGTTCGTGGAAGCTCTGGGTCGGCCTGCTGGTAGTGGCCATCGGCGGTTATTGCGCCGCCGGCTTTCTGCTGGCCCCCTACCTGCTGCGCACCGTGCTGCCGGACTACCTGCACAAACAGACCGGTTTGCAGCTGGCCATCAAGCAGACGCACTTCAACCCCTTCACCTTCCGGCTCGACGTCAACGGGCTGAGCGTGTTCACCGAAGCGGCGGGCCAGAACCCGGAACGGCTGCTGGCCATCGACCGGTTGGACAGCGATCTGGAGCCGATCTCATTGCTGCGCGGCGACTTGGTCTGCAAAACGCTGACCATCGACGGGCTCGCCATGAGCATCATCCGCCGCGAGGACAAGACCTACAACATCGCCCCGTTGCTGCGCAGCAAGAGCGCCCCCAGCCAGACCTCGGACATCATCGATTTCGCCGAACTCCCCTTTTTCTTCGCGCTCAACAACATCACCATCGGCAACGCGCGGGTCACCGTGGAGGACCGCCACACCGGCAAACAGCACCTGATCGAGTCCATCCAGTTGACCTTGCCGGCCATCGCCAACTTCAGCTCCGGCACCAAGACCTACCTGCAGCCCCATTTTTCGGCGGTGGTCAACGGCAGCCCAATCACCCTCAGCAGCTCTGCCGCCGCAGACGGGACGGCGGCCCAGGGCGACACCGCCATCTCCGTCAGCCTCAACGATATCGACATTCCCCTCTACTCCGATTACCTGCCGGTGGAGCTGCCCATCCGCTTCACCAAAGGCGCGGCCAACGGCACCCTGCACGTCTCCTTTTCCGATCTGGAGAACCAGGGGCAACGGCTGGTCATCCGATTCGATCTGTCGGCCACCGAGCTGACGCTGCAATCGCGTGACCAGCATCTGTCGCTGACCGTTCCGTCGGCCCGCCTGGAAGGTTCGTTTGCGCCGCTGTCGCGCACCCTGCAGCTGGACAGCGTCCTGCTGCACGAGCCGACCCTGGCCGGCACCGGACCGCTGACCCGCGAGACCCTGGCGACCCTGCTGCCCATGACCCGCCGCCCGGCCGCCGACAGCACCCTGTACCAGGCCATCCCGGCCCTGCGCATCAAGCTGCTGATCGCCGACGGCGCCAGCTTTGTCGGGGCTGCGGCTGACGGCCAAAAGGAAGGCCCGGCCTGGAAGGATATCCAGCTCAGTATCCGCGATTTTTCCAACGAGGCGGGCGGCAAGGACAGCGACAGCGGCACCTTCCGTCTGGCCGGGGTGGACGGCCGCTCACCGGCTTCATTCACCTGGCAGGGGAAGTTCTCCGGCAGCGACAACCGGCCGGCCGGGACCCTGCAGCTCAGCGACATGCCGGTTGCCCGCATCGCCCCCTTCCTCGGCCGCACCCCGACCGACATCTCCGGTTCGCTCGACCTCAACGGCCAGCTGAGCATGGCCCTGGCCGAAGGCGCCGGCCAGCCGCTCGCCTACGCCCTGAAAAGCACCAGCATCACCATCAAGGAACTGCAGTTGAAGGAGCGCGGCCTGGTGTGGCTACGCACGCCGACCCTGCGCTGCGAGCCGGTGAGCATCAGCAACGGCGTCAGCGATTTCGGCAACGTCTTCCTGCCCAACAGCACGGTGGTCATGGACCGGGCCCAGCTGCCCCACCTGTTCGGCCTGTTCGCCACCCGGCCGGATGCATTCATCCTGCACGGCTTCGATTTTTCCGGGACGGTCAAGGTGCTGGACAATTCCGGCAAGGAGACGCTGCTCGATCTGCGGGACGTGCTCTTTCAGGCCAACAAACTGGAACTCAAGGAGATCAAGGACGACAATTTCGTCTTCACCGCCCGGCAGGGCGATAGCGGTTCGATCAAGACCAAGGGCATCCTGCAAGTGGCGCCGCTCACCCTGGCCGCGGAGGTGGCCACCACCAGCCTGACGCCCAAGGAGCTGTTCTCCTGGTTCTCCGGGTCCAAGACGTTGTTGACCAGCCGCGCCCTGGTGGACGTCAAAGGGAAATTCCGGTATCCCCAGCAGGAATTCAACGGGGAACTCACGGCCCGACAGGTGGAGATCGGCCCCGCCAAGGCGCCGCTGTTCCGGGCGGCCGCCATCGCCTGCACCACGTTCAACTGGTCCGGCAGTCGGAAGCGTCTCGAGATCGACACGGTAAAAACCGCCGAGCCGGCCTTTTCCTGGAAGCGCGAGAGCGCTGACGAAAACCCCGCCGAGCAGGCGGCCGTCTTTCTGCGCCGCCTGCTCCTGCCCGAGGCCGAACCGGGCGACGGCACGCAAAAGGCAGCGGGCAGCGACGGCTTGTCGCTGGCCATCGGCGACATCCAGTGGTCCGAGGGACGCATCTCCTACCGGGATCAACGGCTGGAGCCGGCCGTACAGTTCGAGATCCTCGGCGTTCATGGCAACCTGAAACGGCTCACCTACCCGGCCGTGGAGCAAAACGCCGTGTTCCAGGTGCGCGGTCTGCTGGACAAATACACGTTCACCATCGAAGGGGAAGGCCGCCTGCTGCAGAAACCCGCTTCCGTCACCGCCGGTTTCGTTGCCCCGTCTGTGCCGCTGCACCTGTTCGCGCCGCAGATCAAGCAGCGGATCAAGGACATCGACATCGACCAGGCCAACGCCCAGGTGTCGTTCTCCGCCTCCTGGCAGGGCAAACAGGGCCGGGAGCAGACCGACATCGTCTTGCGCGGCGTGACGCCGACCACCTCCGGCAGCCCGACAGCGGTCACCCTGGCTCTGATCAGCGACCGGGACGGCAAGACCAGCTACCGCACCGACACCGAGCAGATCAGCGGTGCCGGCGTGGTCGCCGAGGCCATCACCCATTACGCCACCCTGCTGATCAAGGCGGCCATCGACCCGCTCCTGCTGGCCGACGAGGCCTTCAAGGATCTGGTGGAACAGCAGTTCGTCATCTTTCAGCCGGGCACGGCGGTGATCACCGGGGCCGGCCTGGAGCGGCTGAACCGCTACAGCGAACTGCTCGCCGCCCACCCGCTGATCGCCCTGAAACTGGCCGGTCATGCCGACCTGCAAGCCGACGCCCCGGTCCTGTTGGCAGAGCTGACCAGAAAGGAGCAGCAACGGGTCGAAGAGGAAAACCGCAAGCGTGCCGAACAATGGCAGCGCCAACAGGAAGAGAAACAGGCAGCGGCCGCCCAAGCCGCCGACCCGCAAAAGGTGCAGGAAACCGATATCAAACCGGAAGACGAACAATTCGTACCGCTCGCCCCGCTGCCGGTCAAGGTCTCCCGGGACATGCTCGCCGATCTTGCTGGCAAACGGGCGCAGGCAGCCCTCGCCCATCTCGTCGAAAAACTCGACGTGGACCCGCGACGGGCGAGCATCCACCAGGCCAAGCCGCAGATCGGAGAGGACGGGACCTTCGCCCGCGTCGATCTGCTGCTTTCCGACATGTTCGGCCGGCAAGGCGACAAGGCGACGCCCTAACCTCTTTATCCCAGGAGCCAACAGGATGAACGACCTGATCAGAAAAACCAGGACCTACCGCCGCTTTCACCAGGATCGGGCCATCAGCCGCGAGACCCTGACGGAGCTGGTGGAGTTGGCCCGGCTCGGCGGGTCGGCCCGCAACTGCCAGCCCTGGCAGTACCAGCTGGTGACCGATAGCGAGACGGCCGCGGCCATCTTCCCCCATCTCGGGTGGGCCGGCTACCTCAGCGACTGGCGCGGCCCGGAACAAGGCGAGCGACCGAGCGCCTATGTGCTGTGCCTGCTCAACCGCCGGCGGCTCAAAGGCAGCGATGCCGAGGCCCAGTTCGACCTGGGCATCGCCACCCAGAACCTGCTGCTCGGTGCCATGGAGCAAGGGATCGGCGGCTGCCGCATCGGCAGCTTTGCACCGCACGTCGCCCGGTTGTTCCAGATGCCCGAACACCTGGAGCTGTCCCTGGTGATCGCCTTGGGCTACCCGCGGGAGACGGTGGTGCTCGAGGAGACCGACGGTGACGACATCCGTTACTGGCGTGATCAGAACAGCATCCATCACGTGCCGAAACGAAAGCTCTCCGAGCTGATCGTCGAGTTGCCCCGGCAGGTCGGTTGAACGCCGCTGCCGGTGTTGGTCTTCAGCGGATGGTCCGCACCAGCCAGATGAGGATCAGCACCGGCACCCCGAGCAGCGCCGTGAGCATGAAGAAAGAGGGGTAGCCGATGGCGGTGACGATGGTCCCCGAATAGCCGCCGATCAGCTTCGGGAACAGCGTCATCAGCGATGAGAAGACGGCGTACTGGACAGCAGTGAACGACACCGAGGTGAGGCTGGAGAGAAAGGCGACAAAGGCTGCCGAGGCCATCCCGGCGGCCAGGTTGTCGGCCCCGACCACGACCTTGAGCAGCAGCGGGTCCGGGCCCGCCTGGGCGAGCACCATGAACAAGACGTTGGTGGCCGCCGCCAGGACCCCGCCGACAAACAGCATCTTGATCACCCCGTAGCGGACGGTGAGCATGCCGCCCAGAAAGCCGCCGATAATGGTCATCACCAAACCGAAGGTCTGAACGATGGCGGCGATCTCGGTCTTGGTGAAACCGAGATCCAGATAGAAGACGGTGGAGATCACGCCCAGCACGATGTCCGAGACCCGGTAAAAGCCGATCAGCAGCAGCAGCCCCAGCACCATCTTGGTGCTGTAGCGGGTGAAAAAATCCTTCACCGGGGCGATATAGGTATCGCTCAGCAGTTCTTCCGGCACCAGTCGCAGCGCCACCAGGAGCCGTGCCGCCGCCAGGCCGGACAACAGGGCGATCAGCAGGCGCAGCGCCTCCACCAGGAAGCCGGCCACCAGCCCCACCCCCGGCAGGCCCTGCCGCAGAGCTTCTTTGAGCGGTTGAGCAACACTGCCGCCGGCGAAAAATACCAGCACGAAGACCGAGACCGCGCCGAGAAAGAGCAGAAAGAAGCGCAGATAGCCGCCCGAGCCGAAACGAAGGGTGGCCGGGGCCGCTCGGGGCGGTTCCGGCTCCGGGATCAGCAGCGTGGTCGCCAACCCGATCAGCATACACAGGGCCACGCCGCCGTAGGTCAGTCGCCACGCCGTGTAGGAGTAGCTCTCCACCGAACTGCCCAGCCAGGCGGCCAACGCCAGCGAACCGGCGCCGGCGACCAGCATGCCGATCCGGTAGCCGGCAATGTAGGAGGCGGACAACAGCGCCTGCAGTTCCTGCTCGGCGCATTCGATCCGATAGGCATCGATGACGATATCTTGGGTGGCTGCGGAAAAGCCGAGCAGCACTGCCGCCCAGGCCATGGCCACCAGGTGGCCGCCGCCGCTGGCCGGATCGAC
>JAUVWB010000153.1 GCA_030604345.1 Desulfofustis sp.
GAGAAGCAGGTGAAAAACGCCCTGCGGCGGGACAAGGCCAAGGTCGACATCACCCGCATCTCGCGTTTCGGCCTGCTGCAGATCTCCCGGCAGAAGCTGGGCGCTCCGATCGAATCGGGCAACTACCGCATCTGCGACCATTGTCGCGGCCGGGGCACGGTCCGTTCGGTGGAGACGCAGGCGCTTTTCTACCTGCGCCGCATCCACACCGGCGCCAGCCGCAAGCAGGTGGTACGGGTTAAATGCCGATTCCCGCTGGATATCGCTCAGTATCTGCTGAACAATAAGCGCCAGGAACTGGTGGAGTTGGAAGAGCAGTATCAGGTCAAGGTCCTGATCACCGCCGATCCGACCCTGAAACCCCTGGAGCACGAAATCGCTTTCGAGAAGGCGGAAAAAGAGGAACCCGGTAAAAAACAGGCTTGAGTTGATGCCTGTTCTGAAGTATAGTCACCAATCCTTACGCACCAGTAGCTCAGTTGGATAGAGCAACGGACTACGAATCCGTAGGTCGGGAGTTCGAATCTCTCCTGGTGCACCAGAGATTGTTAAGGGCTTATGACACGTGTCATAAGCCCTTTTCTTGTTAGTGAATAACGAAGAAATGACCTGATCTGTCGGCCTTCCTCTTTATAACAAACCCCGTCCGGCTCATCCCACCGTCATCGCCGTGGCGCGGTACGCCTTGTTACCATGCGGCCTTCAGCACCTCGATAATATCATTTTCGCTCATGGGCGGACGGCCGGGCAGGCGGCCGTTTTTATCGTGGAGGACGCGCAGGGTATCCTGGGCGTAACGGGTGAAAAGTGATTGGTCGACAGGCAACTCGGACAGGCGAGTGGGGCAACCGATCCTCTTGAGAAAATCCTCGAAACGGTCGATGCCCTGCAGGGCGCAATCCAGATCGTCGGCGCTGCTGGCCGTGAGGCAGAAGATGCGTTCGGCGAACTGCACGAATTTGTATACCCGGTGCCGGGCTGCAAAACGCATCCAGGAAGGATTGATGACAGCCAGGCCGGCCGCGTGTGTGATGTCATGATAGGCGGACAGGGTGTGCTCGATTATGTGTACCGGAAAACCAGCGTTGGTGCCGGCGTTCACCCACCCGTTGAGGGCGACGATCGATGCCCACTGGACCTGCGTCCGTGCTTCCAGGTCTTGCCCATCGGCAACGGCCTTCGGTCCCCATTCCATGGCGGTGAGAATGACGCCCTCGGCAAACCGGTCCTGAATGGGGGTCGCGTCGACCCCGTTGAAGTAGGCTTCAGTGACATGGGTGAGCAAATCGCACACTCCGAAGGCGGTCTGATCCCGTGGTACGCTGAGCGTCAGTTCGGGGTCGACCAGCGCCACTTTGGGGTAGAGGCAGGGGGCTTGGACAAAGGATTTCTCTGTGGTTTCCTCGTTGGAGATGACCGCGCCCATGTTCATCTCGGAGCCGGTGGCCGCCAGCGTCGGTACGGTGATGACGGGCAGGGCCCGGGTCGGGACATGGGGCTGGGGTTGACCGTGGCTGATCATGTCCCACGGGTCGCCATCATAGTAATAGGCAGCGGCCATGACCTTGGCGGCGTCCATGGTGCTGCCTCCACCCAGCGCGATGATTACGTCGCAGCCCTGGTCGCGGGCGATTCGTGCGCCGCGCTTGACCGTGGTGATTCTCGGGTTGGGCTCGACGCCGTTACATTCGGCGAAACTCATGCCGGCGGCCTCGAGGCTTGCCGTAGCCCGGTCGAACGTGCCGTTTCGCTTGACGCTCCCGCCCCCGGTGACCAGCAACGCTTTTTTCCCGTGCTGGCTGGCCACGATACCGAGGTGCGAAAGTTTTCCGGCGCCAAAGATGAGATGCGTGGGATTGTAGAATTCGAAGTTCATTGAAGCCCTCCTTTGATTTCCTGACGGGCAGCAGCCCTTCGTTCAGGGAGACGACGAGACCGGACCAGTCTTGCGTAAGATACCTGCTCGGGTGCCTGGGACCAAACCTTTTCATCAGCACAGTCGGTTCCGTCAGTACTCGGCATGATTACGGGAAGAGTTTGAGCGGTTTCGTGATACGGTTATGTGCGGGCGTTTCCCGATAAAGCACCCATCCAGACAATAAGCTGCTCCGATCATTTGACATCTGTCGATTTTTAAGCGTAAGCTATTTCACAGCTGTTTTTTGCGTATGATACCTTCAGACACCGGGTGGTGTGCGTCCTGCATCTACCGGTCCGGTTCTTCGACAAGCGGTCGAGAGAGATCGTCGCAACCATAAGCAGCGAGCCGGTTTCAGGGGTGAGTGGCTCGCTCAGCGCCGGGTCGTCAACCGGGTTACGGTTGCTGCGCAATCTGTCTTTTCCGCAGACGTGTTTACGTTGAGCTGTATAATCATCAGGTCTTTACCTGCAAGGCTACCGATGACAGGAATTGCCAGGCGGTGTTCGGAAGAAAAGAAAGGCGAGCGAAGGCACCGATGTGCCACCGCCTGGTTGCTGCTGGGGTCTCTTGTTCTGGTGTTGATCGCGACCGGTTCCGGCCGGACTGCCGAACAGGCCGTTCGCGTCGGTATCTATGACAACCCGCCCAAAGTCTTTACCGACGAGTCCGGCCGTCCGGCCGGTATTTTTGTCGATATCCTCAACGAGGTGGCGCGCCGGGAACGGTGGTCCCTGTCTTTTATCAACGGCACCTGGGGCGAGGGTCTGGACCGTCTGGCGGCCGGACAGATCGACCTGATGCCGGACGTTGCGCTGACGGCGGAGCGCGACCTGCGTTTCGATTTTCACCGCACCCCGGTCCTCTCCTCCTGGTTTCAGGTCTATGCGCGCCAGGGGAGCGGCATCACCTCCCTGGTTGATCTCGACGGCAAGACGGTGGTGGTGCTTGAGCAATCGGTCCAGGAAAAGGCCTTTGAAACCCTGGTCGACGGGTTTGGGCTGCAGGTCACAATAGTGCCGCTGCCCGATTATCGTGACAGCTTCGCGATGGTTGCCGACGGACGGGCCGATGCGGCCATCACCAACCGGTTTTTCGGTGTGATGCATGCAGCTGAATTCGGTTTGCAGGACACGGCGGTGGTTTTCAACCCCTCCCACCTCTTTTTTGCCGCGCCGAACGGCAGCAACGGCGATCTGCTGGCGACCATCGATCGTCATCTCGACGAGTTGAAGGGTGATCCGCAATCGGTCTATTATCGCTCACTGAAGCGGTGGACGATGGAGGAGGTGCGGCTGATCGTGCCGGTCTGGCTCAAAAACAGCCTCATCGCGGCGGGAGGGCTGCTGGTGCTGGTCCTGTTCGGAAGTGCGGCGCTGCGCCGCCAGGTAACCGCGCGAACCAGGGAGATCGCCCGGCGCAGCGAGCAGCTGCAGATCATGAACCGGATCCTGCGTACCACCGTGTCGCGATTGGACCTGGAACACGTCATCACCCACGCGCTGGACGGGGTTCTCGAGTTGACCGGCTGTTCGGCCGGGGCCATGTATCTGCGAGACGGCGATACGGGTGAATTGCTGCCGAAGCGGTCTGTGGGCCTCGACGGGCTGGGGCATGAAGTGACCCGACGCCATGCGCAAGCGTGCTATCAGCAACTGAGCAGCGGCACCGGCGACCTGCGGGTCTGCGTCTTTCCGGCGACTGCCGACAACCAGGCGGCGGGCCGCGCCGGTATCGTCTTCCCGATCATCCTGCGCGACCGGGTGGTTGGCATGCTCTGTGCCGTGTCCGACAGGGCCGCGCCCCTGGTGTTCGACAGCTCGCAGATTGCCGAGGATATCTGCGTTGCGGTGGCGTTGGCCCTGGATAATTCACGTCTTTATGAAACCGTGCGGCAGCACGCGGTGGATTTGGAAAGGCAAGTCGCCGTGCGTACCGCCGAACTGGCCGCTGCGATGGAACAGGCCCGGGCGGCCGACCATCTGAAGTCGGCCTTTCTCGCCACCATGTCCCATGAGCTGCGAACGCCGCTCAATTCCATCATCGGTTTTACCGGCATTCTGTTACAGGAGTTGGCCGGGCCGCTCAACCAGGAGCAGCATAAACAGCTGAGTATGGTGCGCGACAGTTCCCGTCACTTGCTTGCCCTGATCAACTACGTCCTGGATATTTCGAAGATTGAGGCCGGACAGCTGACTCTCGACCCGTCCACCTTCGACCTGGCGTCTTCCCTTCGTCGTAGTGTCGATAGCGTCGCACCGCTGGCCCGGCAGAAAGGGCTCGACCTGCGGCTGGACATTGACGGGGAGGTCACGACGCTCCATGCCGATCAGCGACGTGTTGAGCAGGTTCTGCTCAACCAGCTCAACAACGGCATCAAGTTTACCGCCGAGGGGTTTGTCGAGGTGCGCTGCCGGTGTGACGGCGATCATTACCTGCTGGCCGTGGCCGATAGCGGCATCGGCATCAAGGAGGGGGAACTGGACGGGCTTTTTCAGCCGTTTCATCAAATCGACACCGGGTTGACGCGCAGTCACGAGGGCACCGGACTCGGGCTGTCCATCTGTCGTAAACTGGTCGAGATGATGGGAGGTACCATCGGCGTCGAAAGCCGGTGGGGCCAGGGGAGTATCTTTACCGTTCGCTTGCCGAGACAACCGGGAGGAAGCGATGTCTGAGTTGCTGTTGGTGATCGAAGACAATCCAAACAACTTCTATCTGATGAAGTTTTTGCTGGAAAAGCACGGCTATGCGGTGATCGGTGCGGAAAACGGTCAGCTCGGCATAGAACTGGCGCTGGCGCGGCGGCCGCGAGCCATCCTGCTCGATATCCAGCTGCCGGAGATGGATGGGTACACCGTTGCCGGGAAGTTGCGCTCCCATCCCGAGTTGAAGGCCATTCCAATCATCGCGGTCACCTCGTATGCGATGGCCGGCGACCGTGAGCGCATCCTCGCCGCTGGCGCCACCGCCTACATCGAGAAACCCATCAACCCGGACACCTTTGTCTATGAAATCAAAAGCATCTGTGACGGTTTGCCACAGCAAGGGACATGAGCAATGCGCATCTTAGTGGTCGATGATCGGCAGGACAGTCGTTATC
>JAUVWB010000334.1 GCA_030604345.1 Desulfofustis sp.
ACCCGGGCCCCACAGCAACTGAACGAGACCTTTCGCCAAGAAGTTGAGGTCATCGGGCTGCCCATCGCCGGGATCATTCCTGACGACCCGGCCCTGCTCGATTTCGACATGGAGAAGCGCTCGTTGATGGAGTTGCCTGACAATTCACCGGCAGTGCTGGCGGTCGACGAGATCCTGACCGCCACCTGCCCGGCCTAGATCAGCTCCGGCGGCACAGCCGCCAGTACCTGACGAGGAAGGATCCCATGGGACATGAGGTGACGGTATTCGCCGCGTACCCATTCCGTATCGGCCAGAAGATCCGTATCGAAGGATCGAGACGGGCCGGCGATTGGCTGGTGATCGGCGTTTCCGACGACACCGTGACGCTGCGCTGCCCGGTTTCCGGCAAGGAGTTCGAATGGCCGATCTTCTGCTACCTGGTCGACGAGGAGCAGGACGCCGTCTGGCCGAGACCGTAAGCGGGCCCGTCACCTACCGGCAGCACAGATCCGGCGTGCGGATCACATGCACAACGCGGCATGCAGCACCCGTTGCGCCTCGGCAAATTCCTTGCGCTCGACGACGAACTGCATGTTGGTCTGCCGGGTGGTCTGCGACACGGCCAGAATGTTGATGCCTTTGTCGGCCAGGGCCTGCGCCGCCTTGGCCAGGATGCCGGGCTGGGCGATGTTGGAACCGATGGCGCAAACGATGGCCACCGGACGGACGGAGACCGACTCGAACAGATCGGTCAACTCGGCCACCAAGCGTGCCGAACTATCCCGTTCGGCAATGATTAGGTCGATGGTGTTGGCGTTGGTCATCTTGCTGATATAGGAAACCCGGTGACGGGCGACCACCCCCATAATCCAGCCGTCGAAACCGACCTCGCCCACCATCCGGGCGTCGTGAACGGACAGGCAATTCACCAGTTCCGAGCCAGTGACGATCTCCACCTTGGACCGGGGAGCGATGAAATCTCTGGTGATCAAGGTGCCGGGATGATCGGGGTCGAAGGCGTTTTTCACCCGGATCGGAATCGATTTTTTCTCCAGCGGCTTTGAAGCCTTGGGATGAATGGCCTCCATCCCCACGTCGGCCAGCTGATCGGCCACGTCGTAATTGGTGTTGCAGACGGGATGGGCGTTCTGCTCGCCGATGGTCAACGGATCCCCGGAGCAGAGGTGATACTCCTTATGGATGATCGCCTCCGCCGCTCCCAACAGGACCGCCACCTTGGAAAAGGTCACCTCGGAATAGCCGCGATCGAACTCGCGCATGATGCCTTCCGTTCCTTTCGTGTAGCCGGTGGCAAAGCAGATGGTGGCAAAAGGATCGATGTCGTCGAAGCTGTCCTTGATCCGCTGATCGATGGTCAGTTGCCGACCGTCGTCCCAGCCGCTCAGGTCCACGTAGGTCGATTCGTACCCCAGGTTCCTCAGGATGTTGGCAGAGTTGAAGGCGCTGTGCATCTCGCCCAACGAGGCCAGGAGTTCGCGCGCGGCCAACAACAGCTCCTTGCGCGTGACGTACCCGGAGGCCAGCACATTCTCCATGGAGCGCAGGATATTGATCGATTCGTCGATGCGGTCGCCGATGAAATCGTTGGCCTCGGCCAGACTGAGGCCGGCCGGTACCAGCGACTCGTTGATCTCGATCAGCCGGTCCCGCAGGGCAAGCATCTTGCGCGGATAGTCGTCCTGCTCCTCGAACAAATTGTAGATACCCGGCTGGCCGGTCTTCTTGTGCTCCAGCAGGTCATTGGTGACCCCGGCATAGGCCGACACCACGTAGACCCGACCGTAGATATCCTGCTCGTTGCGCAGGATGATGTTTTTCAGGATCTCGGGGAAGCGGGACATGGAGGTCCCGCCGATTTTTTCCACGCGAAGATTATGCCGTTTCATCATAGGTCGACCACCGATCAAGAAGACTATTTGTTATCCGGCGAAGCGGGATGCCGCTTCGCCCACAGTCCGGACGCATCCAAGGCGGCCGGGCCGATCGCATGCAACGAACCTAGCCGAAAACGAAGGCGAGAACAACTGAATTTGTGACACCCCTCACCTGCTCCGGAGCCGCGGCAAACCCGTACCCTTCAAGGATCGACAAGAATTAATCCGGTGGAGAAAGCGACCGCGGCCACGAGACACGGGGGCTTCCACCGCCAGCCGCATCCTCCCGGTACCGCTGCTTATCGGCGGCCCTGGAAGGGCGGGTAATCCACATACCCTTCCGGCCCCGGGGTATACCAGAGGGCCATGTCGTCGTACGGAGCGAGCGGCCAGTCATGTTTCCAGCGCTCCACCAGGTCGGGATTGGTGATAAACGGCCGGCCGACGGCAGCCAGATCCGCCAGCCCCGCCGTTAAACGGTGTGCTGCATCCTCCCTGGTGTATCCGCAATTACCGATGATCGTCCCGGCGAAGAGCGGCCGAAACTCAGCCAGGGTCATCGCCTCGCCGCGACCATGGAAGCCAAATGCCAGACCGTCCATGATATGAACATAACCCAGGTTCAATTTATTCAACTCCCGTACGACGAAGAGATACGTCTCACGGAAATCGTCACTGCCCATATCGTTGAAAACCCCGTTCGGCGACAGCCGCACGCCAACCCGGGGCGCCGGCCAGACTTCCAGGATCGCCGCCAGCACCCGGGACAAAAACCGGTAGCGGTTTGCCGGCGAACCGCCATACTCGTCGGTTCTCCGGTTGCAGCGCGAATCGAGAAACTGGTTGAGCAGATAGCCGTTGGCACCGTGTACCTCGACACCGGCAAATCCGGCCTCT
>JAUVWB010000276.1 GCA_030604345.1 Desulfofustis sp.
GTCAGCCGTGGCGTGACGGCGAAGGAGCCGAAGAGCAGCGTTTGGAAGCGATGCCCTTCGCCCGGTTCTTTGCCGGTAACTCAAACAAGTACGCTCAATCCGGATGAACCTTTTTCCATTCTACTCTCTCTGGCCACCATTAGCAAAACAAAGGCAGATGCGGTTGTACGGAAACCATCGCCGGACGGCACGGGCGGGCGTGACCGAGTAACGGTTGACGCTCCGGTTAAAATATGGGACAACGGTTGCTGCAGGCAGAACAACGTTTTGCATCACCTTCCCGAGGGTTCAGATCCATGACGAAGCTGACCGTAATCGGCGGCGATGCCGCCGGCATGAGCGCCGCATCCCAGGCCAGAAGACTGGCTCCCGATCTCGATATCACCGTATTCGAAAAGGGGCCGTATACGTCCTTCGCGCTTTGAGGCGTTCCCTATTTCGTCGCCGGTCTGGTTGACTCTGCCGAACAACTCATCGCCAGGACCCCGGAAACCTTCCGGGAGAAGATGAACATCCAGGTTCACACCGGGCACGAGGTCATCACCATCGACGCTGCCTCCCACTCGCTTCTGGTCCGCGATCTGATTCGCCGCAAAGACTATCACCACCACTTTGACCACCTCCTTATCGCCACCGGCAGCAAACCGGTACGACCGCCCCTGCCCGGCATCGAAGCGAGCAATATCCACCACGTCAACTCGCTCGATGGCGGGATAACACTGAAGCGAAGCCTGGACCGGCAGCGACCTCAATCAGCGGTCATTGTCGGCGGCGGATACATCGGCTTGGAGATGGCAGAAGCGTTTGTCCTGCGCGGCATGAAGGTACGTTTGATCCAGCGCGGCGAGCAATTGATGTCGGCCACCCTGGACCGCCAACCGGCTGAACTGGTCGCCAATTCCCTGAGGAGGCACGGAGTCGATGTCCACCTCGGCCAGTCGGTGATCGGCTTCGATTGTAACGACGGCCTCGCCACCGGCGTCACCACCGACCAGGAAAACTTTCCGACGGATATTGTGCTTCTTGGTCTCGGCGTCGAACCCAACAGCGATCTCGCCGCTGCTGCCGGCATCCCGCTCGGGGCAAACCGGGCGATCGCCGTCGACCGCAGGCAACGGACACGGCGGGCCGATATCTGGGCCGCCGGAGATTGTGCCGAATCCTACCACCTGGTGAGCCGCCGCCCGGTACACGCCGCATTGGGAACCATCGCCAACAAGCAGGGTAAAATTGCCGGCATCAACCTGGCCGGGAAAGACGCTGAATTTCCCGGCATCGTGGGCACCGCCGTCAGCAAGTTCATGGACACCGAGATCGGTTCCACCGGTCTGCCCGAACGGACCTTGAACGAACTCGGTATCGAATTCGTCTCGGCGGTGGTGGAGGCCCGGACCCTACCCCGCTATTATCCCGGTTCCTCTCCCTTGACGGTGAAACTGCTGGCCGAACCGGAGAGCAAGCGCCTGCTCGGTGGCCAGATCGTCGGCGGCCCCGGGGCCGCCAAGCGCATCGACCCCCTGGCGGTGGCTCTGCATGCCGGTTTCACACTCGACGACCTGCTCTACCTCGACCTTGGTTACGCCCCCCCGTTCTCGGGCGTCTGGGAGCCTTTCGTCATCGCAGCCCGGCAAGCACTGAAACAGGTATAACCATGCAGCGCCGATGAGCATGACGACACCAACCGGCTCGCCGGCCCCCACAGCGCAATCGACGGGAACCGCTTATCAGCTCAATCGTCGCACCATCTTCGCCAGAAGGAGCGTGCGGCACCATCATGTTCTGCGGATGGGAAGTATCGGTCTCCTAACGCTCAGCCTCATTCTGTCCCGCCCAGGCACCGCCCTTCCTCGTGATGTCGTGACCCCGGTGGCCTATACCACGGTCCTCCTGGCCGTCGAATTTGTCGCGCTCAACCTGCTGGACCTCAACGACAACTCGATCAGCTACGACAATTTCGAACAAGTTCTCGACAACCCGTCACCCCGGGAGGACGATGATGACGACCTGCTGAACCTGGTCCTCCACCCCCTGATGGGATCGGAAACCTACCTGCGGGCTCGGGAGGGTGACTTCGGCATCCCCGGCAGTATCGCCTTCAGCCTGGCGGCTTCACTCACCTGGGAGTACGGACTGGAATCCTGGACCGAACACCCATCCAGCAAGGACATTCTGCTGACCACCGGGATCGGTTGGATGATCGGCGAGATCCGTTATCAGATCAAACGATATGCCATCGCCCACGGCGATTCTTATTTCTGGGTGGATCCCATCTGGGCCACACTCGAGTATCTGGACCTGCGGATCAACCGTGCCGAAGATGGTGTCACCACCATCTTCGGCTGGACAATCCCGCTGTAGCGTGAGCGCGCGAGGCACAGGTCAACCGCGCCGCACTCACCGGTGGCTGGCAGAAGTGCGCTAGGCCTGCTGCATGTAAGGACCGAGAATCATGTCCTTATATCCAAGGCCGGCAGGAATACGGGGATAGAGCATCTCATCCACATCGGTGACAACCTCGAGAAAGCAGGGACCGGTTGCCTGAACGAACTCGGTCAATGCCTCTTTCAGTTCGGCCCGCTCCCCGACCCTTCGACTGTAGGAGAATCCCATCTCTTTGGCCACATTGGCAAAGCTGACCGAGGTCACCTTTTTGGTCCCAACATGAGCGCCACAGTAGACGATATCCTGAATGTTACGCACCATGCAGTCGCCATGGTTGTTCAACATCAGCACCTTGACGGGAAGCTGATATTTGCCGACGGTGAACAACTCCCCGAGGTTCATCAGCAGACTGCCGTCGCCGTCGATGGCGATGACGATCTTCTGCGGGTTCGCATGCTGCGCGCCGATCGCTGACGGCAAGCCGAAGCCCATGGTTCCGTAGCCGCCCGAAGTAAGGAAGGACTTGGGGGTTAACGTGGTCAGATACTGGGCGGCCAGCATCTGGTGGTTGCCCACTCCGGTGGTGATGATGGTCTGCTCGGTGATGAAATCGGAGAGCGTCTCCATCACCTCGGCCTGTTGGATGGCTGCGGCCGAACGATTATAATTGAGGCGATAGGCCTCCTTGAGGCTTTTGGTATATGCCTGCCAGTCCCCGATATCGAGACGGATATTTTTTTGTTCCGCATACTTGAGCAGATCGTCCAAGGCCGTCTCCGCCTTGCCGATGAACGAGAACTTCGGGTTGCGGGAGAACCTGACTTCCTGGACCTTCTGGGGATTGATATCGAAATAGGCGATATCCGCAGCCAATCCCGCCTCCCCAACCTTCTGCGAGACCCGATCGTCCCAGCGGATACCGAAGGCGACAAAC
>JAUVWB010000175.1 GCA_030604345.1 Desulfofustis sp.
AAAACAACCTTTTTTTATATGATGCTTGTCCAGGTTTCTTTCATGAAGGAGTGTGAGTGACCGATGAATATGTTGAAAAAAGAGATTGTCGATCAGGTCAGCAGTGATCTGACGTTGCAGAAGCAGGATGTGGCGCTCGCCGTCGATATCATCCTGGATTCAATGGCCCAGGCGCTTACCAACGGGAGGCGGGTGGAACTGCGTGGGTTCGGCAGCTTTTCCACGCGGAGCCGGAAATCACGTCAAACGAAAAATCCGCGGACTGGTAAAATCATGGATATCGGTACGCGCAAGACGGTCCATTTCACCATGAGCAAATCTTTGAAGGATGCGCTCATCAGCGGAAAGGAGTAACGTCGCCTTTACCGGCCCGGAGTATCTCCGGGGTATCACCGGTAAGATCGATGACTGAAGAGGGATCGGGATAGACGGAACCTCCGTCGATGATCAGGTCCACTCGATTGCCGATCAATTCGTCAATTTCGTATGCCTCGGTGGGCGGCGACACATCGTCGCTCAGCGGCAGACTGGTATTGATGATCGGTGCGCCGAATTCAGCCAGCAAGGCCCGACAGATGGCATTTTCCGGGACCCTTATGCCGACGGTCTTCTGCTTGGTGGTCATGACCTTGGGAACCAGTTTGGTGCCCGGCAGAACAAAGGTATACGGGCCCGGCAGGTTTTTCTTCAACAGACGATAAGCTGTATTTGATACATGGGCAAATTCACTGATATTTTTCAGGTCGGAGCACATGAAGGAGAAGGGTTTGTTGGGCGGTCTTCGTTTCAGCAACTCAACCTGGCGTATTGCTTTGGCGTTGAAGATATCGCAACCGATTCCATAGCCGGTATCGGTTGGATAACAGATGACGGCGCCATGCCTCAGCAGGTCGGCGACCTGTTTGATCAGGCGGGTTTGCGGATTATGTGGATTGATCTCTATACTCATAGATCTGTCTCATCACCGTTTGCGCAGCGCGAACCGACCGAGCGGATGGTGGGTGGTACCAGATTGAGGTTTGCGCGGTAATTTGCTTTAACTATAAGTATCGGTGTTTAGCGACGCAATAATTCTTAACTGTTTCAGCTGGTTGGCGGGATGTACCGGCAAAGGAGTCACCTATGTTACCAGATAGTTATGAAATGGCACTAACTTTTGATGATCTCTTACTGGTGCCGGCGGCTTCCTCCGTCCTGCCGAACGAAGTGTCGCTGGCGACCTGGTTGACGCAGACCATCCGTCTCAATTGTCCGTTGGCCAGTGCGGCCATGGATACGGTGACCGAGTCGGCGGCGGCGATCACCATGGCCCGCGAGGGCGGCATCGGCATCATCCACAAAAACATGGGTATCGAAAGCCAGGCCCAGGAAGTGGAAAGGGTGAAAAAATCGGAATCGGGCATGATCACCGATCCCATCGTCGTCAGGCAGGACCAGTCGGTAGCCGAGGTCCAGGATATCATGAGCCGTTACAAGATATCGGGTCTTCCGGTGCTGCACGAAGGCAAGCTGGTCGGCATCGTCACCAACCGCGACCTGCGCTTCGTCTCCGATAACGGCTTGCGGGTTGCCGATGTGATGACCAGCAAAAACCTGGTCACGGCCAAGGTGGGTATCGATCTGGAACATTCCAAGGCGTTGCTCCATGAACACCGTATCGAGAAATTGCTGGTGGTCGATGACAACGGCAACCTCAAGGGGCTGATCACCATCAAGGATTTGGAAAAAATCAAGAAATACCCCAATTCGGCCAAGGATCAATACGGGCGGTTGCTGGTTGGCGCCGCCATCGGTGTCGGGCCCACCTGCGAAGCGCACGTGGAGCGTTTAATCAAGGCCGGCGTCGATGTGGTGGTACTCGACTCCGCCCACGGTCATTCGGCCGGGGTCATCCGCACCTTGCAGGCGGTGCGCAGCGCCTTTCCCAACCTGCAGATCATCGCCGGCAACATCGCCACTGCCGAGGCTGCCGAGGACCTGATCAAGGCTGGAGCCAACGCCATCAAGGTGGGTGTCGGGCCGGGATCGATCTGTACCACCCGGATTGTCGCCGGGGTTGGCGTACCGCAGTTCACCGCGGTACAGCAGTGTGTTGCGGTGGCACGTAAACATGACATCCCGGTGATCGCCGATGGCGGTATCAAGCATTCCGGCGATTTGACCAAGGCCATCGGTGCCGGCGCCTCCACGGTGATGATCGGCAGCCTGTTCGCCGGGACCGATGAAACGCCCGGCGAAACCTTCCTTTACCAGGGGCGCACCTATAAGGGGTACCGGGGGATGGGGTCGCTGGGAGCCATGGCTCGCGGCTCTTCGGACCGCTATTTTCAGGCGGAGGTCGAGGCCACCGCCAAGCTAGTGCCGGAGGGGATTGAGGGCAAGGTCCCGTATCGCGGTCCGCTGACCAACGTTATCTACCAGTTGCTCGGCGGCCTGCGCTCCGGGATGGGTTATGTGGGGGCCGCCTCGATCAGCGATCTGCAGCAGAAGGCCACCTTTGTCAGAATTTCTTCGGCCGGGCTGCGCGAATCGCACGTGCATGATGTCATTATCACCAAGGAAGCGCCCAATTATCGCATGGCCTGAGGCGATGCAAGCACGAGTGCTCACCACAAACGGATAAACAGAAGGAGCGGCCGCTGATGAATGGTCACGAGGAGATGATCCTGATTCTTGATTTCGGATCGCAGACGACGCAACTCATTGCCCGACGGATCCGGGAACAGAAGGTCTATTGTGAGATCCACCCCTATTCGCTGGCATTGGAACGGATCAAGGAGATGCGGCCGGCCGGTATCGTCATGTCCGGCGGGCCCTGTTCGGTTTACGATGCCGATGCGCCGCACAGCGATCCGGCGATTCTGCAGCTGGGAGTGCCGGTTCTCGGTATCTGCTATGGCGCCCAACTGATGATCCTGCAGAACGGCGGCCGCGTGGAGCGGGCGGAGAAGAGGGAATTCGGCAAGGCGGAGCTGCGGGTACTGCGGACCGACGGGTTGTTCGCTGGTCTGGAGACCGGTGAGGGCATTCATCATCACCAGGTGTGGATGAGCCACGGTGATCGGGTCGAAGTGGCGCCTGACGGTTTCGAGGCCACCGCCACCAGCCTTCATTCTCCCTACGCGGCGTTGCGCCATCGCGAAAAGCCATGGGTGGCGGTGCAATTTCATCCGGAAGTGGCTCACACCCTGATCGGCACCGATGTCTTGCGCAACTTCATCTTCGGTTTCTGCAAATGCAGACCCGACTGGACCATGCATTCGTTTATCGAGACAACGGTCAAGGCGATCAGGGAAAAGGTGGGCACGGCCCGCGTCATCTGCGCCCTGAGCGGTGGTGTCGACTCTTCGGTGACCGCGGCTCTGGTCCACCGGGCGATCGGCGAGCAGCTCACCTGCATCTATGTCAACAACGGCCTGATGCGCTCCGGTGAATCGGAAGCGATCCTTCGTTTTTTCAAAGAGACCAGCAAGCTCAACGTGATTGACGTGGATGCCTCCGAATTTTTCCTCAAGGAGCTGCAGGCGGTAGTCGATCCTGAGTTGAAGCGCAAAAAGATCGGTCTCGGGTTTATCAAGATTTTCGAGGAGGAGGCCGGTAAGATCGGCGATGTCTCTTTCCTGGCACAGGGCACCCTGTACCCCGATGTGATCGAGTCGGTATCGTTTCGCGGCGAGGCGCCGATCAAGTCCCATCACAACGTCGGGGGGTTGCCGGAGGTGATGAAGCTCGATCTGATCGAACCGCTGCGCGAATTGTTCAAGGATGAGGTCCGTCTGCTCGGCCTGGAGTTGGGTCTGCCGGAGGAAGCGATCTACCGGCAACCGTTTCCCGGCCCGGGTCTCGGCATCAGGATCATGGGTGAGATCACCCGGGAGCGCCTGGAGATCCTGCGCCAGGCCGATGTCATCGTGCTTGACGAGATGAAGAAGCAGGGCTGGTATCGCCAGGTCTGGCAGTCTTTTGCGGTGCTGCTGCCGATCCAGACGGTAGGGGTCATGGGCGACGGCCGCACCTACGAGCATGTGATCGCCCTTCGTTGCGTGGATTCCCGGGACGCCATGACCGCCGATTGGACGAGGCTCCCCTACGAGCTGCTGGGCACCATTTCCACCAGGATCATCAACGAGGTGCGCGGGGTGAACCGGGTGGTCTATGATATCTCGTCCAAGCCGCCGTCGACCATCGAGTGGGAGTAATATGCTGAAGACCGGGATCTACGTTGATGCCGAGAACATCCGCTTGAGCGGCGGCTATGGCATGCGTTATGATGTTTTGGCGGAGCTGGGCAACAGCGGCAATTCGGTGCTGCTCCGTGCCAATTCCTACCTGGCCGAGGATCGGGCCCGAACCAAGGAGGATGACGAATATCGGCAGAAGCTGTACCGGTACCATAATATCATCCGTCAATGCGGCTTCAAGGTCATCAAGAAATTCGTCAAGCACTTCGTCGACGACGAAGGAATCCTGACCACCAAGGCCAATGCCGACATGGATCTGGCCATCGACGCCCTGCTGCAGGCCCGTAATCTCGATCGAATCATCCTGCTTACCGGCGACGGTGACTTCATCCGTTTGGTGCTCGCCTTGCAGAACATGGGGTGCCGGGTGGAGGTGATTGGTTTCAACAACGTCAGTTCCGAACTGCGGGAA
>JAUVWB010000079.1 GCA_030604345.1 Desulfofustis sp.
CTATCTCTTTCGCTCGATCGGCGACTATTATGTCAACCGCGCCACGGCCGTGATCATGACCGGCATGGGATCGGACGGCACCAAGGGGCTGCAGGTGCTGAAAAACAAAGGGACGAGGATAATCGCCCAGAACGAGGAGACCTGTGTCGTGTTCGGTATGCCCAAGGCACCCATCGAGTTGGGCCTGGTGGATGCCATCGTGCCGCTGAACCGGATCGCGGATGAAATAGTCAAGAGCGTCAAGTTGTGATGCGGGCCGGCGACCTCCCATGCTAAAGATCCAGCCCCATGAACTAAAGGTCATAGCCCAGTACATCCACAGTATATCAGGCATTTATCTAGACCAGAGCAAATCCTACCTGTTTGAAACCAGGCTTGGGTCGCTGGCCGAGAAGCTTGGCTGTGCGTCGTTTCAAGACCTGTATAACAAGGCACGAACCGATTCCTCCAAGGCTATCGAGCGCTCCATTATCGATGCCATCTCCACCAACGAGACACTCTTTTTCCGGGATAAATCTCCCTTCGAACTACTGCAGCACAAAATTCTGCCGGAGATGATCAATGCCCGCACGCCGTCATCCCCGCAACTGAAAGTGCCGATCAAGATCTGGAGCGCAGCGGCGTCGACCGGCCAGGAACTCTACTCCATTGCCATCGTCATCAAGGAATTGATCAGGGACCTCTCCAGATACCAGTTCACTCTCCTCGGCACCGATATCTCCGATGCCGCCCTGGCGCAGGCCAGTTACGGCAAGTACAACCGCTTCGAAATAGAGCGCGGTCTCGACCAGCGCTATCTGCAACGCTATTTCACATTGTTTGGCGACTCTTGGAAGATCAAGGACGAAATCCGGTCCATGGTCAGTTTTCGCAAGCACAACCTGATGCAACCGTTCACGTCCGTCGGCAAATTCGACGTCATTTTCTGCCGCAACGTGGCCATTTATTTCACCCTGGAAGACCGCAAAGCGTTGTTCAACCGATTGGCCGACAACCTCGCCGACGACGGGTTCCTGGTGATCGGTTCCACCGAATCTCTCACCGGTATATGTCCCCGCTTCGTTCCGAAACGCCACCTGCGAACCATCTTCTACCAGAAGAAATAGCAACGAGGTGACTGTATGGAAAATCTGACCATCCTGGTAGTAGACGACGATCCCGTCATCAGAAGGCTCCTGGAACAACGCCTGGTGAAGCAGCACTATCAGGTGGCTGTTGCGGGAGACGGTGTCCAGGCCGAAGCGCTGCTGCGGGAACGACCCTTCGACGTGGTGCTCACCGACTTGATGATGCCCGGAGGGCTCGGCGGCATCGAGGTCCTGGAGATCGCGAAGAAACTCCACCCGCACAGCGAAGTGGTTCTGATCACTGCCCATTCATCGGTGGGAACGGCGGTGGAGGCGATGAAGAAAGGGGCTGCCGACTACCTGGAAAAACCGATCAATTTCGATGAATTGTTCCTTCGCCTCGACAAAATAGCCAACCTCAAGTCCATCCTGCGGTCGGCCCAGGACCTGGAACAGGCGATGACCGTCACCGAAACGGCAGCTTCGCAAACGATTCAGGATCTGGAGATGGCCGTGGCGAAAAAGCAACAGGCCATTGACGCGGTGGAAGACCTCTTGGCCGATCGCTCCATTCCCGAGGACGAACGGATCTACCGTGCCCTGAGTATCCTGGCCGATAGCGGCCCTTGACGCCGAAACAGAAGAAGAGCGATCCGTCCCCTCTCGCTGGCAATCGTCTGACCGGCTGACCGTTAATCCGCTAGCGATCCTGCCCCGGGGCGACATACCCGATGGCCCCGTCGAAAATCGCTTCATCGAGCAGGGCATCACGAAACGTGGCGTCTGTCAGGTCGGCCCCGGAAAAATCGGCCTTGTAAAGATCAGCCTCACGAAAATCAGCCCCCCGCAGGTCGGCCTTTCTCAACGAGGTCCCCTTGAGATTGGCTCTGGCCAGGCGGGCATTGCGCATGTCGGCACCGCTGAGATCGCTCTGCTCCAGATCGGCACCATCAAGGTTCACACCGTGCAGATCGGCGCCGGCCAGGTCGCACTGGTAACACTTTCGCCTCTCCAGCAGCCTGGCGATCGACTCTTGCAGTGTCTGCGTGGCTTCGGCAACCGCCGGCGAGACCTCCTCGGCGGCGGAAACCGCCGCCGCTGCCGGTTCTTCGCTAACCGTTGGCGCCGGAGCGGTAAACGTCGGGGCCGGAACGGCTTCTCGTTCCAGTTTTGTTTCCTCCGGCATTTCGGTCTGTTCAAGATTCGCCGGCGGCAAGGGAGCCACCCGTTTTTCCGGCGGCGGTTCGGGACTCGGCGCGGGAGTCGGCTGGTCCTGGATCGAAACTGCCGGCGGCGGCTCCGGCGGGACGGCGGCCTGGCGGCTGGCGTGCTGCTCTTTCGCCCCGGCCGGGGCGACCACCGGCTCTTCTCCTGCCTCCGGAGCCGGTGCCTGCTCGGTTGTCTCAGGTTCGCCGGTCTCCATGGTTACTTCCGGCACAGCTCCTTCATCCAGCTGGGCACCGACCAGATAGGCTCCGGACAAAACCGTCCCCTGCAGATCGGCTCCGCGCAGGTCGGTATTGGCCAGATCGGCTCCGCCCAATTTGGCATCACGCAGCGTGGCCCCGCGCAAGTCGGCGTCGGACAGATTGGCCAGGAAGAGTGAAGCGTTGCTCAGATCGGCGTCGCGGAGATCGGCCCCCGTCAGGTTCATGCGGTTCAGATCCGCGCCCTGCAAATTGCAGCCAACGCAGGCATTGGTTTTTACCAACTGGTCGATATTGTTCTGCACGTCATCGGCGGCGTGGCCGACAGTGGAGACAAGGGGCACCGACAACAGCAGCAGGCAGGAACCAAGGCCCAGATGATGTACGAGTCGACGAGTAGTGTGGAACATATGCTTACCTCTTATGGGAAGCTTGAAAAATTCGACATTTCGCTCAAGATTCCCTGATGTTTGTCTGCAGTACGCTGACCATCCGGAAAGTCGGCGCCTCCATGACGGTCATTCTAATCCAACCGGCCCAACATTAACAGATGAGACTGCACCGACAATGCATTTCATTTTCCGGTTGGTGACGCTGGTCTCTCAATAAAGGGCCCGGTTATTTGTACCGTTTCCACTGCCATGGCGATATCGGTCGCTGGTGACGCCAGAGGCCGATACGCTGGGTGCGAGCCTGTTGTTGCAGCTCCTTCCATCTCTGGCACCCGGCGCTTGTGCAATAACGAGGGTAGACCCAGGCCGCACCGACCCGGATCAGCTCCTCGTTGACATGGGCCCTATCGGTCCGAACCTGGGCGACGGCACGGTCATATCGATCAATATCCATGACGGTAACCGACAACGGTCGTCCGGAGACCAGGCGCTTCAGATGCCGGCGTGCCAGACCTGCCCCCGGTTGGTCGAATTCCGGTGCGTCGATGCCGTACAGTCTCAGATGCACTTCTTGCCCTTCACGACTTACCAGCAGTGAGTCTCCATCGATCACCGAGACCAGTCGGGCGTTCCAGCTGCCGCCGATCTCGGGAAGCGGCATCGTTTCCGCCTGACAGCGTTGCGCGAACCAGGGGAAGAGTGCCGCTAGAAACAGCAAGAACAGGAGACAGCGGTGTAACGCCGTCGTCCCGACCGGGATTTCCGCTGGTTCAGATGATGGCTGAGCTTCTCGTTCGGAGCGGCTGAAGATACGTGTCATTTTTCTGAAAGGTCCCGTCGAAGTGGTCCACGGGACACCGTTGACCACCGGGAAAAGCCATGTTTTCTTATCACTGCCTGCGACAGCCTTGTTATTGAACAAACGATTATGCTATAGTTATTCGACTTTTGGTAGTGTCTATTTTTTGACACACGGTTTCCGGGCCGTTAGGCCTGTCGTCTGATGCGATGGCGGCGGCAGCACACGGCAGAGCGCTCTACAATCGGGGAACGATGCAGCAGACCAAACTCTCAGAATCGGAAGAAGATACCAGACACTTTCTGGTCAGTCTGCCCATTTTCGACAGCTTTCATGTGGACGAGTTGACCGTTCTCGCCCGCCATATGAGCTTCATTCATCTCCAACGCGGCGAGTTCCTGTTCGTCGAGGGAGACCGGGGCACCTTCATGGGGTTTGTGGTGAGCGGGGTTCTGGAAGTTCTGAAAAAAACGGAAACCGGAGAAAACATCGTTATCGCCCGGCTCACCAAGGGCAGTTCCATCGGAGAGATGGCCCTTATCGATAAATCGACCCGTTCGGCAACGGTCATGGCCAAGCAACCGACCACCATGGTAACGTTGACGGAAAAAGGGTTCGACCTGCTCACCCAGAAATCCCCCGCTCTCGGGGTCAAGATCATGCAGAAGATCGCCCGCCTGCTGAGCCTGAACATGAGGCGGACATCAAGCAAGCTGGCCGATCTCATGCAAAGCAAAGGATGACGAGCCGAGACAAGTACCCCATGATTCGTCAACGCCCGCTCCGTTTGCTCCTCTGCCTCCACGAACAGGCTACCGTCGAGGCGGTATGTCGTTTAATCGATACCGTTCTACCGGGGACGGAAACCATCGTTGCTACCGATCAGGAAATCCTCGCCCGTTTGAGTCGAGAGGCGTTCGACGCCCTGCTCGTCTCGGAGACGACCGGACCACCATCGACCCTGCGGGAACACCTGGTGAAGGTGCTCACCTACCATCCAGACCTGTGTGTGGTTCCGCTCGTGACACCGGATCAGCCGCACCAGATCCACTGCGTCGTTGATCTGGATCTCCCCTATTTTCTTACTTTGCCTCCGGAACCGCGGGAGCTGAACCTGATCTTGCAGCGGTTACAGCTGAAGATCGACCATCTGGGCACCCGACAACGCCGCTCGACGCCTCGCAACACCCGCCAGATCCAGGGCTTCATCGGTTCCGGCCCGGCCATGACCCGGTTGTTCGAATTGATTCTCCGGGTTGCCGAGGATGACTTCGCCACCGTGCTCATCCGCGGCGAATCGGGAACCGGCAAGGAATTGGTGGCCAAGGCGATTCATGCCAAGAGCAGACGCCACGCCCACAATTTCGTTCCGGTCAATTGCGCCGCGATACCGGACGACTTGTTGGAAAGCGAATTGTTCGGTCACCTCAAGGGATCATTTACCGGGGCCTCACACAACAAAACGGGCCGGATTCAATACGCCGATCAAGGCACCCTGTTTCTCGACGAAATCGGAGATATGAAACCGGCACTGCAGGCGAAGCTGTTGCGCGTCCTGCAGGAAAAGGAATTTGAGCCGGTAGGGTCGTTGAAGGCCATTCCCGTGGACACCCGAATTGTCGCCGCCACCCATTGCGACCTGGAAGAACTGGTCAAAAAAGGGGATTTCCGTGAAGATCTCTATTACCGTCTGAGCGTCGTACCGATTCAGGTGCCGCCGCTGCGGGATCGGCTGGAGGACATCCCGCTTCTCCTCGATCGCTTCATTGAGGCCTTCACCACCGAACGGAGCCGGGAAAAAATCACCTTTTCCCCAGAGGCGGTAACCCTGTTGCTGAAACACGATTGGCGTGGCAACGTGCGGGAATTGGAAAACCTGGTACAACACATGGCCATCCTGCATGGCGGCAAAACCATCCGGCCCCAGGATCTCCCCGAAAAATTTCTCAGACACTATACCCCCGTCGCCGACCCGGATAGGACGGCGCACGATCGGCACCTGTTTTCCGACGAGGTCTTTTTACGTGAGCGTGCCGAACTCTGCGCACCCTTGCCGGTTGAAGGGCGAGCCATCAGCCTGGAGGAGGGGCCGGTCGATTTCAACGACCTGATCAATGAGTTCGAGACCGAACTGATCCTGACCGCCATGCGGTTCACCAGCGGTAACAAAAAGGAAGCGGCCCGCCTGCTGTGCCTGAAGCGCACTACGCTGCTGGAAAAAATCAAGAAGAAAGGATTGGAGGGGCGCTGGACGTGAGCCGTCGTGCCGTTGTCTCGATCAGGCGGCCAGGCTCAGGATGTTGGTGCGGATTTTTTCCTCCACATCGGCCGGCTCAGCAGGCGTCAACAAGATATCGGTAACCCCGTAGCGAACCGCCTTCAGCACCTTCGATCTGGTCCATTCCGGCCCGGCGGCGATCAGCGGCAAAGAGCTGCTGGAGCTGATTTTGATGGCCATGCCGAAGGCCTGCTCATCCACCCGCTGCATGACCAAGAACACCGCCTTGAAACGGCCGGGCAGCACGCTTTTCAAATTGTCTCGAAAACTGACTCTCCTGGTCGACAGCCCGTTGGCCTCCAGGACAGCCGCAATCAGGGTAGCCTCGGCCTCGATATCGCTGACGATCAGGATATCGTCCTGATCCGCCGCCCCGTGTTCGCTCGCAGAGACAGCGGTGCCACGATAGTCGTCGGCTGCCTCGGCCGATACCGCCGCAGGCCTGGCGTTGGGGACCTCGGCCGCCGGTTCGGTGATGCCAAGTCCTTCGAGATCAAGTAACCGTGCCGGAAAGACGGCCTGCATCCGACCGTAGCTGGTCCCGCCCATGGAGAGGACCATGGAGCTGACATAGTACAGCTGGTCAGGCATCGGTTGGTCCGATCCGATATCAACCTTCATCGGCACGATCTGTTCGATGTCTTTTTTGATGAACCGCAACGATGTGCCGTAGTGCTCCTCGAAGACCGCGGTATAGACGCCGGCGATGATGTTGGCGATTTCACCGTAGGCGTCCTGGCTATCCACACCGAAATCCTCTTCGGAGACGGCGGTTTCCAACTCGCTGGGCGGCAGCATGATCAGCGTGCCGCCGATGCGGATGGCATCTTTGAGCCCCACGTACAGGTAGCTGACGTCTTCCTTGTCACCTACCACTTGCAGATCGGCCGCCACCTGCTTGCCGGAGGTCTCCTCGTAGAAGAAGGCCTCTTTACCAACCGGCTTGTTTTCCAGGTATTGGAACGCGACGGAGACCCCC
>JAUVWB010000280.1 GCA_030604345.1 Desulfofustis sp.
AAACAGAGAAAGAAAGGCTGGAGGATGGGGAGAATCGATGGTGCGTAGAGGTGCTTTGGAAAGATGTGAAACGGGCGCAAAGCCTTTAGAAACAAGGGGAAAAAGAAAACCCGTCACCCCGGAGAATGACCCCAGAGAGACGGGTTTGTCTTTTTTAAATGGTGGAGGCGGCGGGAGTCGAACCCGCGTCCGGAAATGCTCCCCTCCCGTATCTACATGCTTAGTTCCGTACTTTGATCTCGCCTCGGGAACTCAGTCGGAACCTAGATTTCCTGAGGCCAGCCGGTAAGATCTCGCTCCCTGGCAGACAGGCAACCGCCCGGGAGCCAGCCCGCTGAGTCGACGCCCCGAATCCGGCCGCGCGGGCGGCAACCGGTGGGACGGCAGTATGACAGCGGTTAAGCTGCTACTGCGTAGTTATAATCGTCTGCGATTATATTTAAGTTCTACCGGTTTTACGAGCCAGTAGAAGCTCGGCATGCAACAGTGAGCTTACACATCCCCGTCGAATCCGTTTCGCCCCCCTCCTATGAGCTTACAGGTTGATTTGTTGATTGGTTGTGCCGGTTATTCGTTGCGGCGCATGGCCCGTTCGATTTCGCGATTGGATTGCTGTTCTTTCAGCGCCGCCCGTTTATCATACTGGCGTTTGCCGCGGGCCAGGCCGAGTTCAACTTTAGCCTTACCCTTCTCATTAAAATATATCTTCAGCGGGATCAGCGCAAGGCCCTTCTCCCGCAGCTTGCCGATCAGTTTGCGAATCTCCCGTTTGTGCAACAGCAGCTTGCGGATGCGCAGCGGATCGTTCGGGTTGTGCGTGGCATGGCTGTATACCGAGATATGAACATTATACAGGACCGCCTCGCCACGCTCGTTGATCTTAGCGTAGCCGTCCTTCAGGTTGGCCTTGCCGGCACGCAGTGACTTGACCTCGGGGCCACTGAGCACCATGCCCGCCTCGAGCGTCGAGTCGATATGGAAGTCGTGGTAGGCCTTCTTGTTACGGGCAACGATCTTGATACTCATGTGATTCTATCAGCGGGCGTTCCGACCACTAGCTATTCGGCGGTAACCCTGATGGCCTCTTCATAGGTGGTAATGCCCGCCCGGACCTTCTTCCAGGCATCCTCGCGTAAGGTAGTCATTCCTTCGCGAATGGCAACCTGACGCATCTCCTCGGTGCTCTTACCGTCGGCAATCATCGCTTTCATCTGGATAGATAACGGGAAGATCTCGAAAATACCGCATCGCCCCTTGTAGCCGGTGCCGCGGCATTCCCGGCAGCCGGTGCCGCGCTTAAGCGTCATGGCACCCTTGCCCGTCACCGGAAACCCCATCTTGTACAGGGTCTCCTCTTCAATCTCGAATTCTTCGGCACACGTGGTGCAGATCTTTTTCACCAGCCGCTGGGCCATGGCCCCGAGCAAGGTCGAGCTGATCAAAAACGGCTCCAGGCCCAGATCACGCAAGCGGACAATAGACGAGACAGCATCGTTGGTGTGCAGCGTGGAAAAGACTAGATGGCCGGTCATCGCCGCCTGCACCGCATGCGCGGCGGTGTCGTAATCACGGATCTCACCGATCATGATGACATCGGGGTCCTGACGCAGGATGTTGCGCAAGATGGTGGAGAAGGTCACGTCGATCAACGGCTGCACGGCTATCTGGTTGAACTCCTCGTAGACCATCTCCACCGGGTCCTCCACCGTCACCAGGTTTATCTCCGGGGTGGCGATGGTCTTAAGGGCCGAATAGAGGGTGGTCGACTTACCACTGCCGGTGGGGCCGGTTACCAGCATGATGCCGTGCGGGGCGTACATGAAAGACTTGAAGACGGTGTAATCGCGCTTTGAAAACCCGAGATGATCGATGGACTGGAAAATGACGTCGGGATCGAGGATACGCAGCACCACTTTCTCGCCAAACGACACCGGCACCGTCGACACCCTGATTTCGATGTCCTTGCCGCCGGAGATACCGACCTTGATCCGGCCGTCCTGGGGTCGCCTTTTTTCGGCGATATCCAGGCGGGAAAGGAACTTAATGCGGCTGACGATGGCTGAATGGACCACTTTGGTCAATTTGTAAATGGTGTGCATCACCCCGTCGATGCGAAAGCGGACCACACAGGTCTCCCGCTTCGGCTCGATGTGGATGTCACTGGCCCGCTGGTCCAGGGCGTAATTGAAGATATGGTTGACCGCGTTCTTGATGTGCTGGTCTGACGAAGTGATGCCCTTGGAACTGATCTTCACGTAGCGTTCGAGATTGCCGATGTCCACTGAAGACCCGCCCTGACTTGAACCAAACTGGTCCTCGGCGGCACTGATCGACGTCTGGAAACCGAAAAACTCGGCAAGGATGCGCTTTATTTCCGACTTGGTGGAGAGATAGGGCCGGGTCTTGACCTGGTTGGCCTGCTCGATGTCGCTGAGCACCGTCTGCGAATCAGGATGGTAGACGGCCATCTCGAGCACTCCGTCGACAACGTTGAACGGCAGCAAGAGATGGCTGATGGCAAAGTTCTTCGGGATCGTCTTGGTGACGACGTTCATGTCCAGCTCGAGGGGATCGAGCTTTTTGAAAGGCAGCTTGAACTCTCTGGCAACCGTCCGCATGATCGTTTCTTCATCGACCACCATCTCCCCGCTTCCGGCCTTTTGCAGATTGAACGAGACAATAATGTCGATCAGATCGGGATAGTTGCGATCGAGCGGATCGTTGCCGCCCTGCTGTTTGAGCAGCTTTTGCCGCTGTTTCCCCTTCTCGAGACTGACGAAGGTGCGCTGCTCACCAGTTATGACTTTTTTTTTGACCAGCAGGTCGAGCAGGGCGTCGCTGTGCAGAAATTTCATCGTATCTCCTTGCGGACAAAACCATAAAGCGGTGCAACCAAGGGTCTATTGTCCACTTTTCGCTTGCTTTTCGCAAGGTTCTTTCATCGTCCGCCGGTCATCCCCGCTCCAGCAGACGGCGCAGCGTCCGGAGATTTTCGATATCTTCCTGAAGATCGTCGCCTTTCGGGGTTTCCAGGATCATGGCGTGTTTGATGAAACGGTTGTCATTCACCAACCAGCGAAAGCCATCAAGTCCGATGCAGCCGGCCCCGATGTGTTCATGCCGATCCACCCTGCTGCCAAGCTCCTTCTTGGAATCGTTGAGGTGGAAGAGGTGCAGGTGCTGGAGACCGATGCTTTGGTCAAAGTCGTGCATGACTGACTGATAACTGCTTTTCGTCCGGATATCGTAGCCGGCGGCAAACACATGG
>JAUVWB010000172.1 GCA_030604345.1 Desulfofustis sp.
CGGTGAACAGACCGTAGCCGTAAGCGTTGTGTACCGGCGGGCTGGGGGCCCATTACGGCGCCGAGAAACTGGGGGCCACCGTTATTCCGGTGTCCGGCGGCAACACCAAACGCCAGATTACCATCATGAAGGATTTCGGTTCCACGGTGCTGCTCTCCACCCCGTCCTACGCCCTGAACCTGGCCGAGTCCATGGACGAGATGGGGATCGATCCGCAGGAATTGTCGCTGCGGGTCGGCATCTTCGGCGCCGAGCCGTGGAGTGAAAACATGCGCGAAGAGGTGGAGCGCAAGCTGAACCTGAAGGCGGTCGATATCTACGGGCTGTCCGAGGTCATCGGTCCGGGCGTGGCCATGGAGTGTCTGCAGACCACCAAGGGCATGCATATCTTCGAGGACCATTTTCTCCCCGAAATCATCGATCCGGCCACCGGTGAGGTGCTGCCCCCCGGCCAGCAGGGCGAACTGGTCTTCACCACGCTGACCAAGGAGGCCTTCCCGGTCATCCGCTACCGCACCAAGGATATCTCCAGCCTCTGTTACGACGCCTGCGAATGCGGCCGGACCCTGGTGCGGATGGGCAAGGTGACCGGGCGCACTGACGACATGCTGATCATCAGGGGAGTCAACGTCTTCCCGTCCCAGGTCGAGCATGTCCTGGTCGGTATCGAAGGCGTCGAGCCGCATTACCAGATCATCGTCGAACGGGAAGGGTCGATGGATACCATGACGGTCGAGGTGGAGATCAGCGACCGGATCTTCAGTGACGAGGTCAAGCAGATCGAGCAGCTGACGCACCGGATCACCGCCGACATCAAGGATATCCTCGGCGTCACTTGTCGAGTCAAGCTGGTCAATCCGCGGGCCATCCAACGGAGCGAAGGCAAGGCGCAGCGGGTCATCGACAAGCGGAAAATCTGATTTCGGGAGAAACAGCCATGCGGGTACAGCAGATAGCGGTCTTTTTGGAAAACAAGTCGGGACGGTTGGCTGAGATCACCTCGATTCTGGCGGAAAACGGCATCAACATCCGGGCACTCTCGGTGGCCGATACCGCCGATTTCGGCATCCTGCGCCTCATTGTCGACAAGGTGGACCTGGCCGAACAGGCCCTCCGGGCCGGCGGCTTCACCGTTGGCAAAACCAACGTCATCGCGGTCGAGGTGCCGGATCGGACGGGTGGCCTGGCATCGGTGCTGAAGAGCATCAAAGGGGCCAATCTCAACGTCGAATACATGTACGCCTTTGTCAACAAGACCGGGGAGAACGCCGTACTGATCTTCCGTTTTGAAGAGATGGATCGGGCCATCGAGACCTTGCTCAAGGATGGCTTCACCATCCTCGAGAGTCAACAGATCTATAATTTGTAGGAGCTGGTTGCGACCGGCGTCTGCCGGTTTGGCCGGGCCCCGGCCGGCAACAGCGATCGGGCTGTCGATACGATGGTCCGGTTGATACTCCCGGCGTCCGACCGGCGGTGAGGGCCATGCCGGTCATCAGCAACGAACGGCGGGCAGCGTCCGGGCTGTGCGTGCTGCCGTTCAACAGCAGGAGGGTAAAAGAGATGAAAGGGTATCGTTTGATCTGGGTCGTTCTGATCCTGGGCTTGCTTGGCGCTCCGGCGGTTATGGCCGAAACCTTGAAAGTCGGGGCCATCCTTGCCGTTACCGGGCCGGCTGCCTTTCTCGGCGGACCGGAAGCGCGGACCATCGAGATGCTGGCCGATGAGGTCAACCAGGCCGGCGGCATCAACGGCCACAAGCTGGAGTTGATCATCAAGGACTCCGGTGGCAGCCCGGAAAAGGCCATCTCCTTTGCCAAGCAGCTGATCGAGGAAGAGCGGGTAGTGGCGGTACTCGGCCCGTCCACCTCCGGTGAATCGATGGCGGTGAAGAAGATCTTCGAAGAGAGCCGGACACCGCTGCTCTCCTGCGCCGCTGCCGAGGTGATCGTCAATCCGGTGGGCCGCTACGTGTTCAAGACTCCGCAGAGTGACTCGTTCGCCGTCAAGCGCATCTTCATGACCATGCAGGACCTGGGGATCAGCAAGATTGCGGTCTTGGCCGGAAATACCGGCTTCGGTAAAGCGGGCAAGGAGCAACTGCTGGCCATTGCCCCGACCATGGGCATCGAGGTGGTGGAAGAGGAAGTCTACGACAAGGATGCCAACGACCTGTCGGCAGTGATCGCAAAAATCAAGGCCAACAAGGATGTGCAGGCGGTGGTCAACTGGTCGATCGTGCCGGCCCAGGCCATTGTGGCCAAGAATATGCGTCAGGCCGGATGGGATGTGCCGCTCTTCCAGAGCCACGGTTTCGGCAATATCAAGTACGTGGAAGCAGCCGGTGCCGCCGCCGAGGGGATTATCTTCCCGGCCGGCCGATTGCTGATCGCCGATAAGCTGCCGGCCGATCACCCGCAAAAAGAGCTGTTGACCACCTACAAGGCTGATTATGAAAGCCGTTACCAGGAGCAGGCCTCGACCTTCGGCGGTCACGCCTACGATGCCTTTGTCATCCTCAAAGCGGCCATCGCCAACGGCGGCACCGACCAGGAGTCGATTCGCGACGAGATCGAGAAACTCACCGGACTGCCGGGTACCGCCGGCATCTTCAACTTTTCACCGGAAGATCACAACGGTCTGGATCTGGACTCGTTCGAGATGGTGACCGTCAAGGACGGGGCCTTCGTGCCGTATGAGAAACCGTAATGAACGGTAGGCGCGACGGAGTCTTCGTTTTTCAAGCGCCCGTATGGCGTGGGACCGACAGCTGTCGAACCCACGCCTTGCCCGGGTGCGAGGCCGGGTCGGATTGATCGATGACGCTCGAACTCTTCATCCAATACCTGTTTGCCGGGATCACCTACGGCTCGATCTATGCGATCGTTGCCATCGGCTTCAACATTATCTACAACACTACCGGTATCATCAATTTCGCCCAGGGTGAGTTTGTCATGCTCGGCGGCATGATCTCCATCTCCCTGCTGCCGCTCGTGCCGTTGCCGCTCGCCGTTGCGGTGGCGGTGCTCGTTACCATGGTCTACGGGGCCTTGTTGGAGATTTGTTTCATCCGCTGGCTGGACAGCCCCGGCGTCCTGCGGATGATCATCATCACCATCGGCTTGTCCATCCTCACCCGCGAGGTCGCCCTGCATATCTGGGGCGAGTCGGTTCGGTCGTTACCTTACTTCGTCGGCAACGAGATCAGTACCGTCAACGTCCTGGGGGCGCGGGTCTCGCCGCAGGTGTTCTGGGTCATTGGGGCCTGTGCCCTGATGGTGCTGTTTCTCAGCGTTTTTTTTCAGTCCACCTCGGTCGGCCGGCAGATGCGCGCCTGTGCCGCCAACCGCAAGGCGGCGATCCTCTGCGGTATCTCCACCCGCAATATGGTCACCCTCTCCTTTGTTCTGAGCGCCGGCATCGGCGCCTTGGCCGGTTGCGTCATGTCGCCGATCACCTCGACCGCCTATGATAACGGCACCGGGCTGGCCATCAAAGGGTTTACCGTGGCCATCCTCGGCGGTCTTGGCAACTCGGCGGCGGCCGTAGCCGCCGGCCTGCTGCTCGGGATCATCGAGGCCTTTTCGGTATCGGTGGTGCCACTGGCCTTTCAGGACGCCATCGCTATCACCATCCTGCTGCTGATCATGTTCGTCCGTCCGCATGGCCTTTTCGGTTCGGGTGCGGCGGCCGGGTTGAAGGAGTTCTAGCATGAAGCGGTTCCTCAACCTGGTGCCCCTGATCGCGCTGGTGGCCGTCGTGCCGTGGCTCACCGAACTGACCGACACCAGGTACTATCTGACCCAGTTGACCATGGCGGCATATTATTCGCTGCTGATCATCGGCCTGTGCGTATTGATGGGCTATACCGGCCAGATCTCGATGGGCCACGCCGGGTTTTTCGCCATCGGCGGCTATCTGTCGGCGGCGCTGACCACCAGGAACCTGGCTGACTTTCAGGAGCGGTTTTGGTTCCAACTCATCGACGGTGCGGGCCTGTTGGTCAGCGGGCAGGATATCTACGGCGGCGAACTGGTGACGGTGGCGCCCTGGGCGGCCTGTCTGGCGGCGGTGGCGACCGCTGCCCTGATCGCCTGGCTGTTGGGGATTCCGGTGCTCAAGCTGAAAGGCCATTATCTGGCCATGGCGACGCTGGGGTTCGGTATCATCATCTACCGGATCGCTCTGGCCAGCGAGTATTTCGGGGAGGCGGACGGGATCTCCGAGGTCCCCGCCTTTCTGTTGCCTTTCGGGCTGGAGGTGAGCGGCGGGTTCGGCGTGCGGGTGGAGAACTATTACATCGCCTGGGGCATGTTGCTGTTCGGTATGATCTTGCTGAAGAACCTGATCGACAGCCGGGTCGGCCGCGCCCTGCGCTCCATTCACGGTTCCCCGGAAGCGGCCGAGTCGATGGGGGTCGATACGGCCCGCAGCAAACTGCAGGTCTTCGTCCTCAGTGCGGTCTTTGCCGCCGTGGCGGGGGTTTTTTTGACCCACTACAACGGTGGGATCGGTCCGTCCGAGGCGGGGGTGATGAAATCGGTGCGTTACGTGGCCATCGTCGCCGTCGGTGGCATGGCCAATCTCTGGGGTGCCCTGATCATGGGCATCGTCCTCAATTTCCTGTCGCTGCGCGGGGTCTTTGGATCCTATGATGACGCGGTGTTCGGCCTCATCCTGATCGGCATCATGCTCTTTGCCCCGAACGGGATTCTCAGCCTCCAG
>JAUVWB010000393.1 GCA_030604345.1 Desulfofustis sp.
CGAATCCGCCTGATCAACTCCTCGGAGATCCGTGCGCCCGGCTCGCTGCGAGCGATATATTGGGCGATGGCCAGCGACTTGAGCAGAAAAACGGTGGGGATGATCGGTACCTGCAGCCCTTTTGCCTGTTCGGTGAACGCCTGGAAATGATCGAGATCGAAAACCGGCGGAGCAACGACAAAACGGGCGCCGGCAGCCACCTTGTCGGCTGCCGCCTGCAGTTCACCGGCCAGGGCCTGGTCGTCGGCATACGGGGCAATGGTGCAGCCGATGGTGAACTCGGGGGCGCCGTCCAGCTCGAAACCGCTCATATCCTGTCCCCGGCAGAGATCGCCCGCAGCCTTCACCAGTTCCACCTCGGTGATATCGTTGACCGGCTTCGCTTCACGATGATCCCCCTGGCTCATCTCCTCGCTGTGGGTCACCACCAGGTTGCGGATTCCCAGGACGTGGGCGGCCAGCATATCGCCCTGCAGGGCCAGACGGTTCCGATCCCGGCAATAGAGGTGGATGATGGCCTCGATTCCCTGTTGCTGCATCAGCGCGCCGCCGGCCAGGGCGCTCATGCGCATGATGCCGTTGTCCATATCGGGAATGACGACGCCATCGATCCTGCCCTTGACGCGCCGGGCGTCGTTGACCAGCCGGGTGATATTGACCCCTTTCGGGGTATGCATCTCGGCCACTACGACAAATTCGCGTGCTGCTACTTTTTTTGCAAAACTCATGTGGTTCATTCCCTCCAGATAAGAGCTGACATTGTGGTCTCCTGCACCGGGTCGATGGAATGCCTATAAAGCCGTTTCCGGGTGAAAGACGTTCACTTCCTTCAGATCATCGCCCAGGTAGGCCCGCTCGTTCGGCCCGAGAATGCCCAAAGAGAGGCAGATCAGGGTCCAGATATGGACGGTGTTGTATGCCGCCCCGTGGTGGTGCGCCAGGTCGTGAATCTGGGCATGGCAGTTATGACAGCCGGCGATGCAGTAATCGGCACCGGTGGCGACAATCTGCTCATACTTCAGTCTGCCGTATCCCTGGCGGGCGTCGGTGAACCCAGACTGCAGGAAACCGCCGCCGCCCCCGCAACAATAGTTGTTCGACTTGTTCGGCGTCATCTCGATGACGTTCTCGGCGCCGACCACCGATTGCACCACGAAGCGCAGGTCATCGGCAACCGCATCACCGTAACTCTTCCGTACGATCTGGCAGGGGTCCTGAATGGTGAACTTGATTTTGCGCTCCCGGTTCCACTCGGAGCTGACTTTGAGCCGCCCTTCGCGAATCCATTTGGCGTAGTACTGATAGATGGAAGCGACCTCGAACTGGTGGTCGATGTTGAATTTTTTCAGTCCGGACCGGACTGAGAAGGTGATGTGGCCTCACTCCGTATTGAGAAAGACCTTGCACCCCAACTCATCGGCCTGCTGCGCCGACACCCGGGTCACGTGCTCCCAGCACTTGTCGTCAGCCAGGAACAGGCAATAGTTTTCGGCGGCCCAGCCGCGGCTGCCGTACGTCCAATCGACCCCGGCCAGATGGAGGATCTTCCACAGTGGCACCAGTTCGTCCGGCTCGGTGTTGGGTTCCCGGGAATTCTGGTTGAGAAAGAAATGAGCGCCGTGTTTGTCGATCGGGGCCTCCATGTCGGCGAACTCGGGTTGCGCTTCCCGGTACTCGGCCAGCACATCCTCGATGACGAAGATAAAGTCATCGGGCGCGGTACCCATGGCCGAGCCGGAATCGTTGCGCAGAGCCATGTCGCAGGAATCGCGAATGCCTTTCGGCCGTTGGTCCCGCGGCCAGGCGGCACGGGCGTTGTAGACGAGCTGCGGGATATCGATCTGCATCGGGCAGACATAGATGCAGCGCTGACACATGGTGCACATCCAGACCCAGGGAGTGGTGGTCACCTCCTCGTCCAGGCCCATGGCACACATGCGCAGGAACTTGCGCGGATCCATGTTCTCCAGGCCGGAGGCCGGGCAACCCGAGGCGCAAGCGCCGCAGGTCAGACAGAGATCGAGATTGCCCCCGCCGGGAATGATGGATTGCACCTTGTCCTTGAGGGCGGACGGGTTCGTTCCTGTGCCTGCACTGCTGGTTTCGGCCATCGGGCTCTCCTTGTTTTC
>JAUVWB010000092.1 GCA_030604345.1 Desulfofustis sp.
GAGATTACCCAGGGTGCGCAGTTTGTCCGGGGAGATGCCGAGGCGCTGCATGGCCTGGGTATCGGCCTTCGTCTGCATGCACAACAGCCGGAATTGGTTGAAAAGCGGACGAAAAAACAGGCCGTAGCGCTGGTATGAGCGCATCGAACGAGCGGAGATCCGACCGTTGACCAGCAGGGCGGGAACGCCGGATTTACTCAACTCGAAGAGCAGATTCGGCCAGAAATCGGTTTCCACAAGAATGAACAGCCGCGGGTTAATCAGCTTGATAAATCGTCTGACAACCGGCAAGATGTCCAGCGGAAAGGGGATGATGGCATCGACAAAGGGACCTATCGTACGCTCTGCAAGATTTTTGCCGCTGCTCGTGGTGGTGGAGAAGACCAAGGTGTGTCTGGGAAATTCAGACCGGAGTGCTCCTGCCAGCGGCAAAGCCGAGGTGACTTCCCCCACTGAGAGTGCATGGATCCAGATGGTGCCGCCCGACCGGCGCGTATAGCCGGGAAGAGCCCCCCCGAGCCGCTGCCTCAGGTGTCGTCTCTTGCCGGGGTGGCGAAGCAGGTAGAAGGGCAGGAGCAGTAGTACCAGCGGGGCCAGTAGCACTTGTATCAGGTTGTAGAGGCGCTTCAGACTAAACACGAATCCCCATCAGAAATAGAGTGCCGGCTGGTGGTCGGCCACACCGTAGCCCATACTATGAATATCATTCTGCTCGATCCCGGGGAGGTTATCGACCAATCGGTCTTGCTTGGCGACCGCAGAGCTGATCATATCGTCAAGATCCTGCGGGCGCAACCGGGAGATATTGTCAAAATAGGGATACTAAACGGAAAAATCGGGTATGGCACGATAAAAGAACTGAATCGCACCCCGCCCCGGTCGGTGCGGCTGCAGCTCGATTTCTGCCACGACCCGCCCGGTGAGCCGCGCATTGATCTGATCCTGGCCCTGCCGCGACCGATCATGCTGAAAAGGATCGTGCATCAACTGGCGTCTCTGGGCATAGGTCGCCTCTATCTGATCAACGCGGCAAAGGTTGAAAAAAGCTTCTGGGAGGCCTCGATTCTCGACCAGGAGAATATTCGCCAGCATCTGGTGGCCGGCCTCGAGCAGGCGGTGGACACCCGGCTCCCCGAAGTGTCTTTGCACCGGGGGTTTCGGCCGTTTGTCGAGAATCTGCTGCCGCAGCTAAAAGCGCGCTACGACCGAATGCTGGTTGCACACCCAGGGGAAGCGGACCACCTTCGCTCGGTTTTACACCCCGGTTCGGGGAACATCCTGCTGGCTGTCGGCCCGGAAGGCGGGTGGAACGACTTCGAGGTGCTGAGTCTGGCTGAGGCCGGCTTCACCCCGGTCTCGCTGGGCGCCAGGATTCTCAGGGTGGAGACCGCCGTGATCGTCCTGCATGCAATGATCAGTCTGTTGCAGGAGGCGGCGAGCGAACCTCCGCCGGGCTGTCGGCCTGTTGAAAGTAGCGGACGATAGTCTGCGCCAATTCCGGGCCGATCCCGTCAACGGCTTGCAGCTCCTCGGCGGATGCGGCGGCGATTTTTCGCAGGCTGCCGATCCGTTTGAGCAGGAGTCGTTTGCGGGCGGCGCCGATTCCCGGGATGGCATCGAGCCGGGATTGCAGCGCCTGTTTACGACGCAGGGCGCGATGGGCGGTGATGCCGAAGCGGTGCGCTTCATCCCTGACCCGCATGAAAAAGAGCAGCACCGGGTTATGGGCCGGGAGCAGAATCGGATTCTTGCGTCCGGGACGGTAGAGCTTGTCTCCTTCCCGTTCATGCTCTTTGGCGATGCCGACCAACTCGACTGCCTCGTCCAGGGCGAGATCCTTGACGACTGCCTCGGCAACCCCCAGGTGGCCACGACCGCCGTCGATGACCATCAGGTCGGGCAGATCGTCTTTGGCCAAAGCCCGCAGGCACCGGCGATGAAGTGTTGCCCGCATCATGGCGTAATCATCCGGACCCGCCACCTCGGTCAGCCGATAGTGCCGATAGCCGCCGCTGTCAGGCTCTCCCTCGGTGAAACGGACCAGGGAGCCGATCGCGTTGGTCCCGCTGATGGTGGAGATATCGAAACACTCGATGACCCGCGGCGTTTTCTGCAGGTGCAAGCTGCGGGCGATGAGTTCGGCCAGCGCCTCCCATGAACGCTTTTTTTTGCCTTCTTCGGCAAATATCTGCTGGGCGTTGGCGGTGGCCATCTTCACCAGGTGTGCCGGCTCGCCCCGCCGGGGGAAGTGCAGCGATACCCTCCTGCCGGCTAGATCACTCAGCCGCTCCGCGATCAGGTCCTGGTCTTCGATGGTCTGCGGTATCAGGATCTCCGGCGGTGGTGGGGATTGTTCGTCGTAGAGCTGGGTGATGATCTGGGCGATGATCGAAGCATCGTCCCCATAGGGGTCGTCGAAGAGAAAGCGGCGGCTGCCGGTGACAATCCCTTCTCGCACGACAAGCAGGACGGCGGCCACCGACGATTGATGCCGGGCCCAGCCGAACACGTCACGGTCCCGAGCGGTCTGAGAGACGATGATCTGTTTTTCCAGCGTCTCCCGAACCGCTTGCAGACGATCCCGGAGAATAGCCGCTCGCTCGAAATCAAGGCCGTTCGCTGCGGACATCATATCCTGCTCCAGATCGGCAAGCAGATTTTTGCTGCGGCCCTCGAGGAACATCACTACCTTTTCCACCATGTCCAGGTATTCCTGGTGGTTCGCCTTGCCGGCACAGGGGGCCAGACAACGCTGCATTTGGTAGTTGAGGCAGGGACGTTTCCGTGGCCGCAGTTCGTTGCCCCGGCAGCGGCGCAGCGGGAACAGCGTGGTCAGTAGGCGCAGTGTCTGCCACATGGCCGACGCTGAGGCATACGGGCCGAAATACCGGGCTCCGTCTCGCTTCTTCCGTCGCGTCATGAACACCCGGGGCCACTGCTCCTGGACGGTTACCTTGATGAGCGGATAGCTCTTGTCGTCTCTGAGGATGACGTTGTATTTGGGACGGTGCCTCTTGATCAGCGAGGCTTCCAGGATCAGGGCCTCTTTCTCGGTGTGCGTGATAAGCAGGTCAACCTGTTGGACGCGACCGAGCAGCGCTGCGGTTTTGCTGGTCTTCGAGCCGGAGTAGTGGACGTATGAGGAAAGCCGTTTGGCCAGGTCCTTGGCCTTGCCCACGTAGAGAACTGACGCGGACCGGTCGAGCATCAGGTACACACCAGGAGCATGGGGAACGGTGGCGAGGAAGGTCTGATCGAGCATCGCTGCGGGGCACTATGTCGGGCCGTTGCCGATTGGCGCTTTACTTGTTTCCGGCGATTGACTAAAAGACGGGAAAAGCGGTCGGCTGCGGCGGCCGCCGAAGGTCGCCGGGACCTGGACCATTTCGGAAGAAAAGCATGAATCCCTTCTACAAGATAGCCATCGATCGCGTCAACGCCAATTATCTGTCCGGTTGGTGTTTTCGCCGGTCACGACCCCTGGAACCGGTTCGCATCCAATGCCGTTGCGGCGGACGGGTGCTGGCTGAGACCGTGGCCGACCGGTGGCGCGAAGATCTGCAGGCGCTTGGTGTTCATCCCACCGGCAGATGCGGCTTCGAACTGCTTCTCGAAGGCCTGGAACCTCGTGATGCAAAGGTCTTCCTGGACCTGGTCGTGCCCGGTTCCCGAATCCCCTTGCTGCATCTATCGACCGAGACCTTTGCACCGGCTGGGATGGATCGGTTGCTGCGAGCCGTTACGACCTTGCTCAAGCGAGGTGGGGGACGTCCGATTCTCTTCATGCATATTCCGAAGACCGCCGGGACTTCCTTCAATACCCTGGCTCATTCGCTTTTCGCCAAAGAGGGAGCCGTCGCCCATCTCGAACTGCACGACCAGCGCAGCTATCGCCACCTGCAGAAGAGCAATCGATTTCTTTCCGGGCATCTGCCGGTTGCTCTCTGGAAACGTCATTTCGATCTGCATCGGTCCGACCTGTTTACCATTGTGCGAGAGCCTTACGGGCAACTGCATTCCCATCTCACATGGTTGATCGAAACCGGAACCAACCCGCAGAGCAGCTATTTTCTGCAACAAAACAGAGTGATTGTCGAACTGGGTCAGCGTCTGGCCCGACTCGATCTGACTTCCGCCTCGGCGCTGCAGCGATTCGTCGCCGCGCTCGACGATCTGGAAGCGGCCTTCCTCGACAACCTGCAAACACGGTACTTTCTGGACCAGGAAACGTGCCGACGAACTGGACCCGAGCAGGTGCGGCAGGCCTTGGAGAACCTGGATGCGTTCACCATGATCGGGTTGACCGAGGATTATCCGGCCTTTGTTGATACCTTCTTGAGGCACTACCGGCTTCGGCGGCCGGAGGTGGGTGATCGTTTGAACCGGTCATCGAGCCCGCCCCTCTTTGATCATCGTCAGCCGGACATTCAGGCCGCTCTGGCACCGTTGGTCAATTTCGACATCCAGGTGTACAACCGTATCAAAGAAAAATGGGAACCGTGAAGACTTGCCATTTCGCCCCATCTCATCGTGGCGCAATCACCTTTTACATTCATCAGGATGAAATGGTTCCGCTGGGCCCATTCGGCGGGTGGTTGTCATCGCGATCACGGAGGGTTTTGGTCGTTTACCTGGAGGGGAAAAAAGGGTAGTATGCAGCCGGCTCGCCCGGTTGGCATGCCGTCTTTCGGGCCGGAAGTCGTCACCGCCGGACGAAGCTCGCCACTGCCACTGGCGTGGAGCGTTGAATGGAGTTTATGGCCAACACCTCGAACATGCCCAAAGTCAGTGTCGTCATACCCTGTTACAACCAGGGCGCCTTCATTGACGAGGCGGTTGATTCGGTTTTAGCGCAGACCTTCACCGGTCTCGAAATCATTGTGGTCAATGACGGGTCCACAGATGTTGCTACCAACCGTAAACTGCTTCGCTACGAACGGGAGAAAACCAAGGTTCTCGCCACCTCCAACCAGGGCTTGGCGGCTGCCCGAGACAACGGCATCGCAGCGGCACAGGGCGAATATATCCTGCCCCTTGACGCTGACGATCGGATCGAACCGCGTTACCTGGAAGAGGCGGTAGCGGTGCTGGACCAGCAGCCGGAGGTGGGCATCGTCTATTGTCAGGCTCGGCTCTTCGGTGGTGTCGAGGCCGATTGGCAGCTGCCCGATTACTCGCTTGCCGAGATGCTCCTGGACAACGTTATTTTCTGTACGGCGTTGTTTCGTCGGGCTGATTGGCAGGCGGTCGGCGGTTATGATCCGGGAATGATCTACGGCTGGGAAGATTACGAATTCTGGATGGCCTTGCTGGAACGGGGCAGGGAGGTAAGACGGCTGCCTGGGCGCTATTTTCACTACCGGGTGTCGCCCGATTCCATGGTGCGCAGCAAGGAGAAAGGCCAGAAGGTGCAGATGTTCAAGCGCATCTATCAGCGGCATACGTCCTTCATCGGCGAGCATATCGACGTCTGGATATCGAGACTGCTGGAGAAGGACGAGGGCTATATCACCGCCCGGCTCTATGTGGATTGCGGTCAGGGACTCAGCAACGAGAGCAGTGTCGCCCGCAAGGTGAATATCGGCAGGCAGACCTTGACCTTCCCGGTCGATGGCTTTGCCCAACGGCGGGAATTTCGTTTCGATCCGGCCGATTGCCCGGCAGTGGTGTCCATTGAGTCGATCGACCTCGTCACCACCGAGGGCAGACGCGCTCTCGAACCGTTTCAGGTCAGTTCTAACGCCCTGTTCTGCCATGACCATCGCTATTTTTTCTGCACCGAAGATCCACAGGTATATTTCGCCATTGCGGCCGCAACTGCAGGCAACGTCGTGACGGTGGTGGTTTCTTATGAACTCGTGGCGGTGGGTGAATCTGCCCTGCAGATGATCATTTCCTCCCAGGAGCAACGGCTTCGCGAACGTCTGAAGAACCCCTTTGCCTTGATCGGAAGACTTTTTCGGAAAAATGACGGGGTGGGATGACGCTTCTCAAAAAAATCTACGCTCGACTCAGGCTCATCGTTGATCGGGATGGGCGAGATTATCTGGTTGTTCGCCGGCTGCAATTGTTCGATTCCGAATACTATTTCAGCTTCTTCACCGCACCTGAGAGCACGGTAGATCCACTACTGGCCTACTTCCTGCATTGGCGAGAGTGGTATAAAACCAATCGGTTTCCCGGAGCCGCCCGGTGCCAGTTGCCCGATCCTCACCCCCTCTTCGATACCTGCTATTATCTGCTCAATCACTTTCCGCACGGCCTGAAGAGAAACCCGTTCGCTCACTACCTGGCAAAAGGGTGGAAAAGGGGATGGGCGCCCAGCCCCTATTTCGACCCGGAGACCTATCGACAGCGCAGCTCTTGGGATGGCCAAACAGGAAATC
>JAUVWB010000342.1 GCA_030604345.1 Desulfofustis sp.
CGCACCCGAAGCGGCGGGCATCGAAATTCCAGACCATTTCATCGCTGTCTCGGTCAAGGTAGTAGGTGATACCGATACCGATACGCTCCGTCGGCACTCGGAGGTGCTCCCGGACCAGCGAGTGAGACCCGTCGGCCCCCACCAAAAAACGGCCGGACAACCGTTTCTCCCGTCCGTTCGTGCGATAGACCACGTGGTGGTCGGCGATGCGCAGCGCCCGGGCGCCGAACAAGATTTCGGCGCCGGCTTTTTCTGCCTGAGCGGCGTGATAGGTTCCCAGGCGTTGGCGATCGACGGTGGCGATCAGCGGCTGGTCCGCCTCGATTCGGACGTGCCGATGTGGTGTGGCGATGATCTGCCGACAAAAGGTCTTTTCCAGCAGGGCAGCGGGTAAGCGGTTCAGCAGACCGTTACCGGTAATTCCACCGGCGCAGACTTTGCGACCCGGTATCGCCCCCCGTTCCAGCACCGCCACCCGCAGCCCGGCCCTGGCCGCGGCAGCGGCACAGCTCAGGCCACCGGGGCCGGCGCCGATAATCAGCGCGTCGTATTCAGTCGAAGTCGACACAACGAGCCACCGGTCTGCTGACGAGCACGATGAAAGGCGATGAGCGGCCGGGAGAAATCAACGACCAAAAAAGGTGCTCTTCCAGTATTCGCGATTCATCCGGGCAATGTTGCTGATGGATATCCCCTTTGGACAGACGGCCTCGCACTCACGCTCGTTGGAGCAATAACCGAAACCTTCCTGGTCCATCTTGGCGACCATCGCCGCTGCGCGTTGTTTTCTCTCCGGTTGGCCTTGCGGCAGTAGACACAACTGCGAAATCTTGGCGCTGGTGAACAGCATGGCCGCACCGTTGGGACAACTGGCAACGCAGGCGCCACACCCGATGCAGGCGGCGGCATCCATGGCCAACTCCGCCGTCTCGGTAGGAATAGGAATGGCATTGCCGTCGACGGCACCGCCGGTGTTGACCGAGACGAACCCGCCGGCTTGAATGATCCGATCCAAGGCCGATCGGTCGACCATCAGATCCTTCTTGATGGGAAAGGCCCGTGAGCGGAAGGGTTCGATCACCAGCGTGTCACCGCTGTTGAATTTACGCATGTGCAGCTGGCACAGGGTGGTTTCCTTTTCCGGTCCATGGGCGATACCGTTGACTACCGCCCCGCACATGCCGCAGATCCCTTCGCGGCAGTCGTGATCGAAGGCCACCGGTTCTCGGCCCTCCTTGGTGAGCTTTTCGTTGAGCACGTCAAGCATTTCCAAAAAGGACATGTCAGTGGAGATATCCCGCAACACATGGGTTTCAAAATCTCCCAGAGAATCACTGTTTTTCTGCCGCCAGATTACTAATTTCAAGTCTATGCTACTCATTGATCTACCGTCGTCTGAGTTTGATCTGAACGTTTGTGCTGTTATTTGTAGCTTCTCTGGGTCGGTGTGACGTTTTCGAACTGCAGCGGTTCCTTATGCAGGGCCGGCGGTTGGTCGTCGCCGGTATATTCCCAGACACTGACGTGACTGTAGTTGGCGTCGTCACGCAAGGCTTCATGTTCATCGGTCTGGCTTTCTTCGCGCAGATGGCAACCGCAGGATTCTTCGCGAGCCAAGGCGTCGCGGATCATGAATTCGGCAAACTCGAGGAAATCGGCAACTCGACCGGCGCGTTCCAGGGATTGGTTGATGTCCCTGCCGACTCCGGGGACATAGACCTGTTCCCAGAAGGTCTGCCGCAGTTGCGGCAGTTGACCGAGGGCATATTCCAACCCTTCTTTGTTGCGGGCCATCCCACAATTATCCCACAACAGTTTACCCAGTTCTTTGTGCACTTCGTCCACCGTGACTTTGCCTTCCGGCCCGCCGCTGCTGTTCCTCAGCAGGCTGTCGATCCGGTTGCTCACCTCAGCGGCGGTCCTGGTGAAGGCCTCGTGTCCGGTATCTACCTTCTCAAGAGCGGTGGAACCGAAGTAGTGGGCCACCGAGGTGTTGATGATGAAGTAGCCGTCGGCCAGTCCTTGCATCAGGGCACTGGCGCCAAGGCGATTGGCGCCGTGGTCGGAGAAGTTGCATTCGCCGAGGGCGAACAACCCGGGAATGGTGGTCATCAGATTGTAGTCGACCCAGAGTCCGCCCATGGTATAGTGGACGGCTGGATAGATCATCATCGGTTCCTTCATCGGGTCGGAATCGGTGATCTTTTCATACATCTGGAATAGGTTGCCGTACTTGCGCAGGATGACTTCCTCGCCGTCGCGCTTGATGGCGTCGGCGAAATCAAGATAGACGGCCAGTCGGGTGCTGCCCACACCCTTGCCGGCGTCGCATTGCTCCTTGGCGTTGCGTGAAGCCACGTCGCGCGGCACCAGGTTGCCGAAGCTGGGATATTTGTTTTCCAGGTAGTAATCCCGCTCGTCCTCGGGGATCTGTGATGGGTGCCGGGTATCCCCCTGTTTTTTCGGTACCCAGACGCGGCCGTCGTTGCGCAGGCTCTCGCTCATCAACGTGAGTTTCGACTGGTAGTCGCCGTGGACCGGGATGCAGGTGGGGTGGATCTGGACGAAACTCGGGTTGGCAAAACCGGCGCCGCGCTTGCACGCCCGCCAGGCCGCCGTGACGTTGGAGGCCATGGCGTTGGTGGACAGGAAGTACGCGTTGCCGTAGCCGCCGGTACAGAGCAA
>JAUVWB010000234.1 GCA_030604345.1 Desulfofustis sp.
AGTGGGTGCGCCAACGCCTGTACCGGGCGGGAAGGGATGAACAATGCGCTGGAAACGGGTCGGCTGGTGGCCGAGCAGCTGGGGATCGAGCAGGATATGGTGTTGCTCTCGTCGACCGGAGTGATTGGCGCGCAGCTGAATATGCCGGCCTTCCGATCGCACCTGAAACCGCTGGTCGAGGCGCTGTCTCCGGACGGTTTCGACACGGTGGCCCGGGCGATCATGACCACCGATACGGTACCCAAGACCGTTTTTCGCCGAGAGATGATCGGCGGACGGGAGGTCGGTTTCATGGGCATGGCCAAGGGGTCCGGCATGATCATGCCGAATATGGCTACCATGTTGGCCTTTGTGGTGACCGATGCCCGCATCAGCTATTCGGAGTTGAGCCGGGCCTTGAAAAGCGGCGTACAGGAGAGCTTCAACCGGATAACCGTCGACGGTGATACCAGCACCAACGACATGGTCCTGGTGCTGGCTAACGGTACGGCTGACAACGACTGGATAGACGACACCGCGACCCCCGCCTATGAGACGTTCCAAAACGTCCTCGAAGAAATTCTCAAAGATCTTGCCCTGCAGGTGGTCCAGGATGGTGAAGGGGCAACCAAATGCATCACCATCAGGGTCTGCGGCGCCAAGGAAAACGGCCATGCCGAGATCATGGCGCGGACCATCGCCAACTCGAATCTGGTGAAAACCGCCTTCTTCGGCGAGGACGCCAACTGGGGCAGAATCATCGCCGCCATGGGGCGCTCCGGGGTCCGGTTCAATCAGGATCAGGTGGACATCGCCTTTGGTGATGTGGTGCTGGTGCGTAACGGTCTCGGCCTCGGTCCCGAGGTTGAGGCTGAGGCTGCCAAGATCCTGCGGGAAAAGCGATTCACCGTCTGCATCGATCTCAAGGACGGGAACGGTTGCGAGGAAATCCATACCTGCGATTTCTCTATTGATTACGTGAAAATAAACGCCGATTACAGGTCCTGATATGGAACGGCTGCGCCAGGCGGTTCTGGTCTGCTCCGCTGACATGGCACCACCCGCTTTGCTGGAGCTCCTGAAGGGTCACGGCGAAATCGAGGAGACCCGACGGGATACCGGCCCCGTCGTTGTCTACGACACCTTTGACTGGCGCCTGTATCGCAAAAAGACACTGGCTCTCGGGTCGGCGACCGATCTGGACCTCTTTTCCTTTGCCGGAGAGCTGCTCGGTTCGCTTGCCGCTCCTGGCGGCAAACGAATGTTCTGGTGGGATGCGCCGGCGTCGGCAGCACGCGATCTGCTCAAGGAGATGATCGATGTTCGGGCCTTGCTGCCGATGAATCGTCTGCACCGTGAGATCCGTTCGTTCCGGGTGCTCAACGAGGACCGGAAAACGGTGGTGCGACTGGCGCTGCGCAACGACGTTCCGACCGCGGCAACCGGGGCTGACCTCGAGCTGTCCACGATAGTCGTGATCACCGAATTACGCGGATACCAGAGCGCTTATGACAAACTGGTGCGCCACTGTGCAGAGATCGGCTTGACGGAACTGGACAGTAGCCGCTGGCTGGCCGATCGGGTCTATGCCCGGGCCGCCAGAACACCGCTTGATTACGGCGACAAATTTCGGGTTGACCTGGATTGCCGGATTGGAGCCACGCAGGCCATTGCCGCCATCGGATTGCATCTGCTGGCTGAGATGGAGACAAATCGTGCCGGCGTTTATGACGATATCGATACCGAGTTTCTGCACGATTTTCGTATCGCCATCCGCCGGACCAGGTCCATGCTCGGTCTGCTCAAAAAGCAGATTCCAGCTCGGCAAGGGGCTCATTTCAGCAAGGAATTCAAGTGGATCGGTGGGGTTACCGGACCGTTGCGAGATACCGATGTCTATTTGCTGGAAAAGCGGGTGTATCAGGACATGCTGCCGGATGGGTTACGGAGCGGTCTGGACGGTTTCTTCCAGGAACTCGAGCAGCGGAGGCTCAAGGAACTCAAGCTGGTGCGGCGCTACCTGTCCTCCCGGAGATTCGCCAACCTGCTCAACGACTGGCGGGAGTTCCTCGGCGGCGAAGACTCTGAATTGTTTACCGCCAGTCTGAAGAGACCGTGCCGGCGACTGGCCGATCGTACCATTCGCAAGCGTTTCAACTCGTTTCTGCGGGGCGGGGCGGCAATCACTGACACCAGTCCCGACAGTGAGCTGCACCGGCTGCGCATCGAGGGGAAGAAGTTGCGCTATCTGTTCGAGTTTTTCCGCAGCCTTTACGACGAGAAGATTCTCGATCAGTTCATCAAACAGATGAAGAGGGTGCAGGACAATCTGGGCGAATTCAACGACCTCTCGGTGCAGGAACACCTGCTCAGCGCCCGGCTCGCCGGTCTTTCCGGAAAAGGGCGGGCAACCGTGCGCCAGGCGGCGGCCCTCGGTGGTCTGATCACCGTGCTGGCGGCCCGGCGGAGACGGCTTCGGGCCGATTTTGCCGCCCTCTACGGTGCTTTTTCCGCCACGGAAAACGTGGCGCTGATCAAGCAGTTGACTCAATCACCCTGCCAACAGGCGGAGGAGCCGTCTTCCGCATGAAGATAATCGCGGTATACAGCAGCAAAGGCGGGGTCGGCAAGACGGCGACGGCGGTCAATCTCGCCCATGTGGCGGTTCGGGAAGGAGGCCGGGTGCTGCTCTGCGACCTCGATCCCCAGGGGGCTGCGTCGTTTTATTACCGGATCAAACCAAAAAAATCATTCAACCGGTCCCTCCTGCTGCGCGGTCGGTTCGAGGACCATATCCGGGCCACCGATTTTGCCGGTCTCGACCTGTTGCCGGCCCATTTTTCCTTTCGTAACCTCGACATCGCCCTGAGTGATGAAAAACGGTCGAAGAAAAGAAAGATCCTTGCCGATCTGCTCGATCCGCTGGCGGCCGAGTACGATTATGCGGTGCTCGATTGTCCGCCAAACCTCACCGTGTTGTCCGAGCATATCGTTACCGCCGCCGATCGCGTCGTGACGCCGGTCATCCCCACCACCCTATCCCTGCTCGCCTTGGATCAATTGTTGAAGCTGCTCAAGAAAATAGATTGCCAGCGGGGTAAGGTGCTGGCTTTTTTCTCCATGGTCGAGCGCCGCAAGTCGATGCATGTGCAGCTGATGAAGACCTATGGAGGTTATCCGATGTTCCTCAAGACCTTCGTGCCGTTCATGGCCGAGATCGAGAAGATGGGGATCACCCGCCAGCCGGTCGGGGCCGGCGGGCAGCAGTCCGTGGCGTTCAAGGCGTACCACCTGCTGTGGCAGGAAATCAAGCAGCGCGGAGCGGGATGATGAAGCGGTTGTATCTGATTCGCCACGCGAAATCCAGCTGGGCCGATGCCGGCCGGCCTGATTTCGACCGGCCGCTCAACGGCCGAGGGAAACGCGATGCGCCGCTGATTGGCAAGCGGCTGGCGGCAGCCGGCGTGCATCCCGATCTGTTTATCTCCAGCCCGGCTCGACGGGCCCGCAAAACGGCCCGGGCCATTGCTGAGGAGATCGGTTACCGCGAGCGGGATCTGGTGCTGATCGACGCCTTGTACACTTTTTCCCGAGAAGGGCTGGTGAGCGTTCTCAGGGACGTGGACGACGAAGTCGAGGCGTTGGCGGTGGTCGGTCACAACGATGCCGTCAGCGATGCGGCCGAGTGGTTGTCCGGCGCCTCCCTGGGTTCGATGCCGACCTGCGGCGTGGCGTCGATCACCCTTGCCACAGACCGATGGCGTGAACTCGATGGCGGCAGCGGCGTGCTCGAATTTTTCGAATATCCG
>JAUVWB010000144.1 GCA_030604345.1 Desulfofustis sp.
ACGCTGCTCTTCGGCCTCATCGCCGGCACGTCACGGCTGACAGACAGGCCATCCGTGGCCTGCTGTCAGTTGCGGACGTCCTGTCCGCAACCCTGCGGGCCTGCTGTGCCGCGTCGGCGGGCCTTCGCGAGGCGTGTTCCAGCACTGCCCTTCGCCTTTCGATCAGAGCTACGGACCATAAAACGGATGAACTCAAAATCTAACAGAATGCCCGCCGGAAATCGACTGCTAATTGGCCCTGCCGGGCGTCCGGCGGGGCTGCCGGCCGGTTCCTAACCTCCTAGATTTTTATGAAAAAAGCGAATAAATTTGATGGATTGACTTTATTCGTGCGGTTGACTATAATTACCAGGTTTTACTTCTGATAATCCGTGCGCATCCCCGCCTTTGGCTGGGATGTTGTCTGTTTTACTGAGGAGAATACGAGATGTCCAGTGTTGTTGTCATCGGCAGTCAATGGGGCGATGAGGGGAAGGGCAAGATAGTCGATCTGCTGACCCGTTACGCCGATTGTATCGTCAGGTTCCAGGGAGGCAACAACGCCGGTCACACATTGGTGGTCAACGGGAAGAAATACATCTTCCACATCATCCCCTCAGGCATCCTCTATCAGGACAAGCAGTGCATGATCGGCAACGGGGTGATCATCGATCCCCAGATCCTGCTGACCGAGATCGCCAAGCTTGCCGAGCAGGGGGTGCAGGTGACCCCGGAGCGGTTGATGATCAGTGAGAACGCCCACCTGATCGTCGACTACCACCGTCGGCTCGATCAGGCCCAGGAAGCGGCCCGTTCCTCGGAAAAACGCATCGGCACCACCGGGCGCGGTATCGGACCCTGCTATGCCGACAAGGTGAGCCGTACCGGGATCAAGATCGGCGACCTGCTCGACGAGACGCTGCTCAGGGAAAAGCTGCACAGCGCCATCGAGGAGAAGAATTTCCTGCTGACCAAACGATACGGGGCCGAGCCGGTCGACTTCGACACCGTCTGCGCCGAACTGCTCGGTTACGGTGAACAGCTGGCGCCCTACCTGGGCAACGTCTCGGTGGCGCTGGATACGGCCCGCAAGCAGGGGCGCAACCTGCTCTTCGAAGGGGCCCAGGGCACCCAACTGGATATCGACCACGGCACCTACCCGTTTGTTACCTCGTCCAATACCGTAGCCGGCAACGCCTGCAACGGCACCGGCTTCGGGCCGACCCACATCGACGGGGTGATCGGCATCGTCAAGGCCTACACCACCAGGGTCGGCGAAGGCCCGTTTCCCACCGAACTGCACGATGAGGTCGGCGCGGCCCTACAGCAGAAGGGCGGCGAATTCGGGGCGACCACCGGCCGGAAGCGGCGGTGCGGCTGGTTCGACGGTGTCGTGGCCACCGATGCGGTACGGTTGAACGGTTTGACCGGCCTGGCGCTGACCAAGCTCGATGTGCTCAGCGGCCAACCGGTGCTCAAGCTGGCCACCTCCTATCGGCTGGGCCAGACATCGTTGCAGGCCATGCCCGCCAATATCGCTCAGGCCCGGGCGGTCCAGCCGGTCTACGAAGAGATGCCGGGCTGGCAGCAGGAGATCGGCGCGATCCGATCGTATAACGATCTGCCCGTGGAGGCGCGCGACTACATCAAGCGAATTGAAGATATCAGCGGGGTCGAAGCGGTGATCGTCTCCGTCGGCCCTGACCGGGAAGAGACGTTGTTGTTGAAAAATCCGTTCGAAACGAAATAGCTGGCACCATTTCCCCATTGGGGGAGAATTGGTGACGAATCGAATAACCAGAGGTATCCATGGCTCGAATAACAGTTGAAGATTGTCTGCAGAAAATTGGTGACGGTGAACGGTTCAACCTGATTCACCTGGCGGTCAAGCGCATCAAACAGCATCGTCAGGGTGAACCGTATCTGGTGGATGGCAAGAACAAGGAAGTGGTCATGAGCCTGCGGGAAATAGCCTCGGGAAAGGTCACTCCGGATAATATCGACAGCCTGCCCGGGGAAGAAGGGCGAGGCCCCGTCCGTCAGGAACAGAAGCAGGAAGTAGAAGTCGACCTGTAGCACGAAATCCGTTTGTTATGCCACGCGATTATTATGAAATACTCGGTGTAGCCAGGACGGCGGAGGCCGCCGAGATCAAGAAGGCCTACCGCAAACTGGCCATGAAATATCATCCGGACCGCAACCCGGGTGACCAGGAAGCGGAAAACGCCTTCAAGGAGTGCGCCGAGGCCTACGAGGTCCTCAGCGACTCCCAGAAACGCCAGATCTACGACACCTACGGCCACGAAGGGTTGCAGAACAGCGGTTACCGCGGACCCGGCAACTTCGAGGATGTCTTTTCCAGTTTCAGCGACATCTTCGGCGACCTGTTCGGCTTCGGTTCGGCGCGGGCCCAGGCCCGGCGCAACGGTCCGGTGGCCGGGAACGACCTGCGCTATGACCTGCGCATCTCTTTTATGGATGCGGTGCACGGCACCACCAAGGAGGTGGATATCACCAAGCGGGAGACCTGTTGGACCTGCGAAGGCAGCGGCTGCCGGCCGGGACATCAGCGGCAGACCTGCCCGTACTGCAACGGTCGAGGCCAGGTGATCCGTTCGCAGGGCTTTTTCCAGGTCAGTTCCACCTGTCCGCAGTGCCGCGGCGAAGGCAGCCTGATCACCCATCCCTGTGAAGATTGTCACGGCAGCGGCCTGGTGGCCAAGACGAAAAAGGTCTCCATCAAGATCCCTGCCGGGGTCGACACCGGCGCCCGTATGCGTTTGCGGGGCGAAGGCGAGGGCGGCCGCCGGGGCGGTCCGTCCGGCGACCTCTATGTGGTCATCGAGGTGGAGCCGCACGAATTCTTCCGCCGGGACGGCGACGATATTCACTGCAAGCTGCCCGTCGCCATGGTCGACGCGGCGCTGGGCACCAAGACCGAGGTGGTCACCATCCACGGCAAAAAGAAGCTGACCATCCCCGAGGGCAGCCAGTCCGGCACCGTTTTCACCCTGCGTGGTCAGGGCGTGGACAGCCTGCGCGGGCCCGGCCGGGGCGACATGTATGTGGAGTTGCAGGTATTGTCGCCCACCAACCTGTGCGAAGAGCAGAAAACGGTGTTACGAGAGTTCGACAAGCTCTGCGAGAAGCATGGTCAGAAAAAGGAAGAAGAGGGATTTTTCGCCCGGTTGGTCAACGAGGTCATGGGCCGCAACCATTGATGGAGACGATCGTGAGCGACGGATCATCACTGACCCATTTTGACGATAACGGCAACGCCGTCATGGTCGACGTCGGCGCCAAAGCGGTGACTCGTCGGGTGGCGGTGGCCGCCGGTTCGATCACCATGAGCCGCGCCGCCTTCGACAAGGTGCGCAGCGGCACCATGGCCAAGGGGGATGTCCTCGGGGTGGCGCGGCTGGCCGGGATCATGGCGGCGAAAAAAGTGGACCAACTGATCCCGCTGACCCACCCGTTGCTGATCGACTCGGTGTCCGTCGATTTTTCTTTCGATGACGATACGTGTGCGGTCATCATTGAGGCCACGGTCGGCACCAGCGGCAAGACCGGCGTGGAGATGGAGGCGCTCACCGCGGTTTCGGTGGCGGCGCTGACCATTTACGATATGTGCAAGGCAGTCGACAAGACCCTGGTGATTCAGGCCATTCGTCTGCTGAGCAAGACCGGAGGAAAGAGCGGTACGTTCGTTCGCGAGCAATAATCGGCGTCCGGGCGGGAGCCATGAAGGCGTCGTATAACGGAGGAGATCAATCTGATGGAAAAAGAGTTATTGGAGAAGTTTCGCCTTCAACTCATCGAAAAGCGCCGGGAGATTCTGGACGAGGCCAACCGGACCCTGGCCGATATGACGGACCAGAATTCCAACGTGCCCGATCCGAACGATCGAGCCTCGATCGAATCGGACCGCAGTTTCGAATTGCGCATCAGGGACCGGGAACGCCGCCTGCTGACCAAGATCGAAGAGGCCCTGACCCGCATTGACGACGGGGAATACGGGATCTGCGAAGAGTGTGGGTGCGATATCGCCATCAAGCGGCTCGAGGCGCGCCCGGTGACCACCCTGTGTATCGATTGTAAGACGCTTCAGGAGCAGAAGGAACGCTCTCAAGGGCAGTAACGTCGATGCCGGAACTGCGCAAAGACCCGGTGCTCGGGCGATGGATCATCATCGCCAAGGAGCGAGGAAAGCGGCCGACCGACTTTGTTGTGGAAAAACCGCAGGTGCTTGGCGGTTTTTGTCCGCTTTGTCCGGGTAACGAGGATTTCACGCCGCCGGAGGTGCTGGCCTTCCGCGGCGGCTATCCCTCCCAATCCAATCAGGCGGATTGGCAGGTGCGCGTCGTTCCGAACAAATACCCGGCGTTGATCATCGAAGGCGAACTGGGCAAGGCCGGCGAAGGGTTGTACGACCGGATGAACGGCATCGGCGCGCACGAGGTGATCATCGAGGCGCCCGGCCACAACGATGCCTTGTCGACCCTGCCGGCCGAGCATGTGGCGTTGGTGTTGCGCGCCTACCGGGACCGATTGCTCGACCTGCAGAAGGACCCTCGTTTCCGCTATGTGATGATCTTCAAGAATTTCGGCAAGGCGGCCGGGGCCTCGCTGGAACACTCCCACTCCCAGCTGATCGCCCTGCCGGTATTGCCGCGGATGATCACCAACGAACTGGACGGTTCGCTCTCCTATTACCGGTACAAGGATCGATGCCTGTTCTGCGATATCATCCACCAGGAAATCGAACAGAATATCCGGGTGGTCTGCCAGAACGAATCCTTCATCACCATCTCGCCGTTTGCCCCGCGCACGCCCTTTGAAATGTGGGTGTTGCCGAAACGGCATACCTCCGGTTATTGTCATCAGGGAGAAGGTGAGCTGTACGGCCTGGCCCGCATCCTCACCGAGACCCTGCGGCGCCTGGATCGGTGCATCCCCAATGTGCCCTACAACTTCGTGCTGCACACCCAGCCGCTGCGCTCGGGTGAGCTGGAGCATTTTCACTGGCACTTCGAAATCGTGCCGAAGCTGACCTCCATCGCCGGCTTTGAGTGGGGGTCGGGATTCTACATCAATCCCATGCCGCCCGAGGACGCAACCCAGTATATACGTGAAACTCTGGATAGTTGAAGGAGGTTACCATGAAGAAAATACTGATCGTCGACGATGACGAATCGATTCAGTTGCTTTACCAGGAAGAATTCAAGGATGAAGGGTACCAGGTGGCCGCGGCACTGAACGGGGAGGACGCGCTTGAGTTGTTTCAGCAATCCCCGCCGGATCTGGTGATCCTCGACATCCAAATGCCCGGCTTGAACGGGATCGAAG
>JAUVWB010000395.1 GCA_030604345.1 Desulfofustis sp.
GAAAAATTAACAGATACGGGAGGGAGGTATGGGAAAAGCAATCGTCATGGAGCGGACCGGCGGGCCGGAGGTGTTGGGTTGGCAGGACTTCGACCCCGGCGAGCCGGGTCCCGGTGAGGTGCGGGTCGTTCATGAGGCGGTCGGGCTCAACTATATCGATGTCTATCATCGGACCGGGTTGTATCCGCTCCCCTCGCTTCCGGCAGTGCCCGGTCTCGAAGGGGCCGGTCGGGTCGAGACGATCGGCGACGGGGTGACCGGCCTGGCCGTTGGCGACCGCGTTGCCTATGCCGGGGTCCCGGTCGGCGCCTATGCGCAGGCCAGATGTATCCCGGCGCATCGGTTGATCAAGCTGCCCGAGCAGATATCCTGTCGTCAGGCGGCGGCCATGATGCTGCAGGGCATGACCGCCCGCTATTTGCTGAACGGTTGTTACCGGGTCGATGAGAAGAGCGTGATCCTGGTACATGCCGCCGCCGGCGGGGTCGGCTCCATTCTCTGCCAGTGGGCGGCCCATCGCGGGGCGACGGTCATCGGCACGGCGGGTTCCGAGGAAAAGGCTGAGATGGCGCGCAGCAACGGCTGCCGGGACGTCATCCTGTATCGCGTTGAAGATGTCCCGGCAGCGGTGCGCAGACTGACCGGAGGAGCAGGCGTTGATGTGGTGTACGACTCGGTCGGAAAGGATACGTTCATGGCCTCGCTTGATTGTCTGCGGCCGATGGGGATGATGGTCTCTTTCGGGCAGTCTTCCGGGGCGATTGGGCCATTTGACCTGAGTGTCCTGGCAGCGAAGGGATCCCTCTTCCTGACCCGGCCCAGCCTGATGCATTACACTGCCAAACGGGAAGACTTGGAGGCCCATGCCGCTGATCTCTTTGCGGTGGTCCTGTCGGGGGCGGTGCGCATCTCGATTGACCGGGAATACCCGCTGAGCGATGCGGCCCAGGCGCATCGTGACCTGGAGCAGCGACGGACCAAAGGGAGTTCGGTGCTGCTTCCCTGAGCAGTGTCAGGAAGATGCGCCGGGAGGACTGCCGAGAAAGGGATGATGCGTGCCCGCTCAGGTGTCGCCGTGCCGGTGCGGCAGTGAACCGTGGCGATGGATATGGTAGTGGGTATGCAGGCTTGACGGCTCGCCGATGAGCACCCTGCCGTTTTCCATGATGCGGGTGTCCCGGCAGGTCGCGGCGAGAAAGTCATAATCGTGGGAGATGACGATGGTTGCCAGGTCGAGACCGGCGAGGATGTCGATCAGCCGCTCCCGGGTGGGCGGATCGAGGTTGTTGGTTGGTTCGTCCAGCAGCAGCGCCGAGGGCTCCATGACCAGGATGGTGGCCAGGGCGACCAGCTTTTTCTCCCCACCGGACAATTGATGGGTGATGCGCTCAGGTAAATGCTCGAGTCCCAGTTCCTCCAAGATCCGTAACGAACGGGTGCGGGCCTCTTCGGCAGAGGCACCGAGATTCAGAGGGCCGAAGGCGATGTCTTCGAGCACGGTGGGCGAGAAGAGTTGGTCATCGGCGTCCTGGAAGAGCAGACCCACATCTCGGCGCAGCATTTTGAAATCTTTTTCCTCTGTCAAAGGTTTGCCGCGAAAGAACAGCTGGCCGCAACGCGGTTTGACCAAGCCCATGATCAGGTTGAACAGGGTTGTCTTGCCGCTGCCGTTGGGGCCGATCAGGCCGATCCGCTGTTTTTCGTGCAGGGCCAGATCGACCTGGTCGATGATGAGGGTGTCGTGGCGGTATCCGAAAGAACCGGCACGCAGTTCGATGAGCGGGATCATGAAGTATTGTCGGGAGTGCTGTTGTGGTGTCGGTTGTCCTTCCGCTTCGCTGGCTTGTGGCGGCAGAAGCGGAGCAGCCGGGGATCAGCCGACCGTTATGGTCTCAAAAGTCACGAGCAGCAGTGACATCGCTACCATTACCCCAAGAAAGAGCAGATCTCCACGATTAATTGCGGCCGGTGCGATGCGGTAAAAACGGCCCTGAAAACCGCGCAACAACATCGCCTGGCGAACCCGTTCCGCCCGGTGCCAGCTTTTCAGCAAGGTCATGCCCAGCAGATAGCCGAAGGTGCGGTAGGTATGCATGCTGGTCTTGGGCTCGAAGCAGCGCAATCGC
>JAUVWB010000117.1 GCA_030604345.1 Desulfofustis sp.
ATGATGCCGAGGTTGTCCACGGACAGCTTGAGGCTGTCGAGCATGGAATTGATTCGGCCGACCGCCCGCAGGCCGCGCAGCGAATAGTCGGTAACCAGGTACAGCCAGTCCACGTGGCCGCTGGTGCGCCGGCTCAGGTGCTCCATGCCGGCCTCGTTGTCGACTACCATATAGCGGTAGCTGGCGGCAAGCCGATCGGTGAATTTATTGAGGATATTGTTGACCATGCAATAACAGCCCTGTCCTTCTTGGCGGCCCATGACCAGCAGGTCAAAACTCGGTTGTTCGATCAGGGCCTGTTCCACCAGGGTCTCGAGATAGATGGTCTTGTCCATGCCGGACGGGACCCCCTGGGGATCACGCATGAAGGTCTCCCGGATGTCGCCGATGGTGGTGGGAACCTGCAGCCCCAGAGTCTCTCCGAGGTTGCTGTTGGGATCGGCGTCCACCGCCAGTATCGGGGTCTGGCCCTGCTTGGCAAGGTGTCTGACCACCAGGGCGGCAACGGTGGTCTTGCCTACCCCTCCCTTGCCGGCAAAGGCGATAATCTTACTCATTGGTCGTTCCTGTTGTCTTCCTTGATTTCTTTTTCTTTTCCTCGACCGGCGGGCCGAGCAGCTCCTTGAGCCGACCCACCGTCCGATCGTTCACGGTACCGTTCTGCTCGATACCGAGGATTTTCTCATCAATGCCCAGGCAGAGCCCGAGCAGCTGAGGGTACAGCAGTACCGGCAGGACCTCGTAATCCGGTCCGGCGGCACGCACCTGCGGCTGACTGGTATCGAGCTGGAGATAGCAATAAGCGCAAATCGGGGTAATGAAATCGGCCCCCGCAGCGCGGGCACCGTTAACCTTTTCGTTGAGCAGCGCGTCGGCGACCCCGTCGTTCAAACCGGCCAAGGCGGCGCCACAGCATTCCAGGCGACCCGTCCATTCCAGCGCCGTGGCGCCGGTCAGCCCGACCAGGTTATCAGCGATCTGCGGCACGAAGGAGTCGTCGAACCGGGTCACCTCGCGGGGACGAAGGATGTGGCAGCCGAGCAGGACGGCCAGATTGAGCCCGGAAAAGGCGCCGGTCAGCTGCTTTTTGATGGTATCGCAGCCGATGTCGTCGTGCAGGACGGTAAGCAAGTGTTTGACGGTGGTGGTACCGTGGTAATGCAGGCCCTCTTTGGCCAGCAGCTCGTTGATCTCGTCGGCCAGCTGCCGGTTTTCCGCCAGCACGTTCTTGGCCTTCTGCAGACTGGCAAAGCAGCAGTTGCAGATGGCCATCACATCCAGACCCCGTTTCTCGGCAATGGCCAGGTTGCGGACCGACGGCAGGAAGTAGGATTTCTCGTCGAGGTTGCGGACCGGGTAGCCGCAGCAGGTGAACTCGGGCACGATCTCCAACTCGACGCCGAATCGTCGCAGGACGGCTTCTGCCGAGACGGCATAGTGCTCGATGCGTACCGGAATATTGCACCCCTGGAAAAATGCCAGTTTCATGCTCTGCCTCCCGATTCGATAGTGGTGACTGCTGCGTTTTTCAGGCGATAGAAGATATCGGTCAGCTGCACCTGGTTGGGGCAGTGTTCCTGGCAGAGGTAACAGGTCGAGCAACTCCAGATCATCCGGGCGCCCATGGCCAGTTCCTTGTTGCCGATACCGAGACTGTAGATAATCTGGTGCGGCAGCAGATCGAGGTGCTGCACCGGATCGTCGTAGAGCCGGACCACCGGACAGATATTGGTGCAGCGCTGGCAGGTATAGCAGCTGCGGTAACTCTCGATGCCCACCTCGGCAGGGGCTGCGGCCAGCTGCAACGTCCCCAGGTCGGCCAGCTTGCGAAAATGCTGGCTAAACATTGCTTCCAACCGTTTCAGGGCCTGCAGGTGTTCGTTTACAAAACGGCGGGCGATGGCCAGCGGGAAGCTGAAATGGCTCAGCAGTGAGGTTTCGGGGATGCCGCGACCGAGCAGGTGATAGCGGGCGCTGACGAAGAGTTCGCGGAGATTGATGCCGGACGGGCAGACCGTGGAGCAACGATCGCAGCTGGTACAGATATACAGGCCGCGTTGCAGGTGGTTCAAGGTGGCCTGATCGATCGGTCGCCCTGCCGCCACCTGCTTGAGCAATTGGACTTTTTCCGAGGGCAGGATGAAATCGTTCTGGAACGATTCGTAGAACATCAGCGACGAGCAGAGTTCGCTGCAGGCGCCGCAGTGGGTGCAGGCCGACAACCCGATGCTCTGCCGATTGAGGGTGTTGGCCGCCTCGGCCGGATCCTTCTTGAACCCGAGCACACCGTTGATCAGCAGCGAGACCGGCACGGCGATCACGTGGAACATCTTGCTGAACGGCAGCCAGGCGAGCAAGGCCAGACAGCTGAGCAGGTGCAGGTAAAACAGCCCGGCGGTTACCCCCTTGTCGCCGAGCGCCGAGGCGAGCGGGCCAAATGCCTTGGCCAGGGGAAAGCTGACGAAGGCTCCGGTGGCCGGGGCGTGACATTCGACGCAGCTGCGCGAGCTGATCTCCCGTCCTTGTTCGACCAGTTCCGGGTCGTACGGTTTGATGGCTTGGCGCGGCACCAGGCCTTGCTCGGCGGCCCAGTAGGTTTCCAGCGCCAGCTCTTCGGCGTCATCGGCCACGTCGCCGTAATCGTCAACCATTGCCCGGTAGGCGTCGTACGAGGAGATCTTGACGCTTTCCAGCAGAAAGCCGCTGCCGATGATGGCGGCCACCACGCCGATGGCCAGCCAATCGCTGGGCAGGCTCTTGACCCGCAGCGGTCGATCGGTGAGGCGGCGGTGCAGAGCGAGGGCGAGGCCGAGCAGGACCAGCAGACCAAACAGGTTACGTAGGGAAAGGAACGGTTGCAGGGTCGAATAGTAGCCGCTGAAGAAGAACTCGCTGACCCCGGTGCCGAGGCCGTGCATCAGCAGCAGGGCAAGAAAGCCGACCAGAATCAGTCCATGGGCCAGCCAGCGGCGGAAACTCTTGGCCAGCAGCCGCTTTTGCAGGATGACGTCGGCGCCGAGACTTTTGATCAGGGGGATAAGGCTTGCTCCACTCAGGGTGCGCAGAAGGCCACGACCGGCAGCGGCGAGCCTGGTGGAAAACGAAACAGTCTCTCCGGAAGCTTGTATGCCTTGAGAAAACCAGCCACGCCAGCGGTAAAGAAGCCCGGCCAGAAATACCAGTAAGGATATGGCAAGAAGGATCTTCATGTGAATTCCCGCAAGATATGGTTGCATCAAGGCGCCATCCCGGGCAGGGGGTTAATCCTGATGGCGGCGGCGCCGGCATCGTACGTTCGGGGGATTGCGTCGTACCGGGCAGGGACCGGCCCCGCCGGCATGGTGGCGGCGGGTCAGCGGCAGACCGGGCAGATTGGTACAGGTCAGGTCATGGTACCTCCTGGGAGTGGGTTGCTGCTGTGCGTTGATCGAGCCGGAAAATCCGGAACGTGGCCGCATCTGCACCGCTTCCGGGCGAAGAGATGTCGGGAACACCATCGAATCTACCGGTGCGTTTAGGAAAAGTCAATTCCCTTACGACATCGTCTCCATTGATGCCTCTCCCGGGGCCGCAGAGCCTCAGGAAAATGAGCCCGGTTACCGTGGCTGTCTGGTACCGTGGATCACCCTTTTTTCGGTTACGATTCGATCCAGGAGTTGATCGTGTTCGGCCAACGGCAGTGCGGCAACCAGCTGCATTTCGAAGGCGAGAGCGACCCTGGTCGCCCGGGGGATGCCCGCCAGCAGCCGATCGTAATAGCCGCCGCCGTAACCGAAGCGGCCGCCCCGCTCATCAAAGACCGAACCGGGCAGGACCACCAGGTCGAGTTGTTCCGGCTCGACCAGCCGTTGCGGCAGCAGCTCCCGGCGCGGCTCGGGTATGTTGCAGTAGCCGGGAACCAGGTCCTGGTCTGGGTCAGAGAGGGTGACCAGGTCGAGTCGTTTTTCCTTGATACGGGTCAGCGGCACGACCACCCGCTTTTCTCGCGCCAGCAGGGTGCGGATGAGCGGCAGGGTCCGGACCTCGCTGCGAAAACTGACGTAGATGCAGATGGTCCCGCTGCGTTCCAGTTCGGGCAGGGCCAGCAGCCGGTGGGCGATAGCTTCGCTCCTGGCGGCGATCTCGGCCTCGGTGAGCCGGTCGCGGGCGGCGAGGATGGTTTTTCTCAGGTGGTGTCCGTCGGTCATGGGGTCTCTTGTGGTGAACGTGTTTGCATCGGCGGTCATAGCCGTTGGATGGTGTAGAGATACAGCGGTAAACGACTCAATCGTTTCAGGTGGTAGAAGGAAAACAGCCGGGCCCGGGACGGACTGCCAAAACTCAGTGGCGAGAGATAGATGGCGCCTTTGCTGGTGGTCTTGCCGACCCGGTCCCTGATCAGGGTGATCAGGGATTGGTGATGGTCCTCGTTCAACCGGTCATCGATGACGAGATTGGCGGTGACCTCGATGGAAGAAAAGCGGGCGTTGATTTCGAGCATCGTGGCGAAGGCCTCGCCGACCTCCGCGCTGGTGAGCGGTTTGCCGAGCTGATCGAGCGTTGCCTGATCGAATGATTCCAGGCCGATATTGAGGTAGACCCGGCCGGGCAGCCGCTCCAGCTCGTCGAACAACCGCCGTGGGGCCCGGCGCAGGGAGCCCACCGAGCCAAAAAGGAAGACATTGCTGCCGGCCAGGTTCGATGAGGTCAAGCCGAGCCGCCGTTGCGCCTGTTCGATGGCGTAACAGAGCAGCTCCGGGTCGGCCAGCAGGGCGTCATGCTCGCCCAGGAAAAGCGAGTTGTGGTTGGCCAGGTCGTCGCCGAAAAAGCAGGCCAATCGATCGATTTGACGATCGATGTCGGCAGCGGACAAGGGCGACGGGGCGGCCTTGTTCTTGACCCGGCAGAAGCTGCATTTGTAGAGACAGCCGCGGTGCACGGTAAGCGGTACGACCCGATAATCCACATGCCTGGTATCCGGCGGCAGGACGGAAGGGCGGCCGCCGATGATGGCAAACAGCTCCTGGGCCCGCTGCTCCAACCGAGTCGGGCCGTTTCTCCGGGCCGCCTGCAGGAAGGCGTCCTCCGCTGCGTTGCCGGAATGGTGTGCGGCTATCTCGCACAGCCGCTGGTGCCAGGTCTCGAGCAAGGCGGCCACCGGGGCGATCTGCAGCGGGTTGCCGCCGAGGATGTTGTTGGTACGATAGGGGAGATTGGGCAGGTAGTATTCGCCGGTGGCTTCGAAAACCCCGGCATAGCCGCCGGTGGAGTAGTAGACCCAGTCATTGCCGATGGTCCGCTGCAGCCATTCCTGCGGATGCGGCCAGCCATCCCCTTTTCCTTGAGCCCGGATGATCTCCTGGTTGAGGTTGAAATGGAGGATACAGGAGTCGGTCTCCACTTCGCTGTATACCCCGGCCCGAACCGGGTAGCTGGCTTTGACGAAGTGGTCCGAGCCCCGAATGGCAAGCGACAGAGCCATAGGCCTCCTTACCGGTACAGGACAAGCCCGCAGTTCTGGCACCTCTTTTGCGGGGGAAAACTGATGCTGCTGGCCGGGATGTAGGCGTCCTTGGAGATGCTCTGGACAAAGAAGAACGCATGACATCGAGGGCATTTCTGGCGATGCAGCCGGTTCTGGACCATCATTCCGAACAAAAAGAACAAGGCGGGCAGCAGGATCGGCCACCAGGTGTCGAACCGCTCGATACCTACCATGGTCACCACGACAAGGGGGACGAACGAAAAAAGGATGAAAAGAAAGACCCGACGCAATCTTCTGATAGCGGTCAATCCCTTACCTATGTCAGGAGGTGATGCGGTCATGAAGCGTGGCGACAGATACGCTGGCAACAAGGAGCGGGGAGCATAGGTATGGTATTTACCTCGCATGGTACGGATAGCAAGGATTTTGATGATGCTCTTCCGCCGGTTGATCAGGCGAAGCGGTATGAAGACC
>JAUVWB010000287.1 GCA_030604345.1 Desulfofustis sp.
CAGGTTGGCAACGACAAAGGCCACCGCATTGCTGATCATCGAGTTTCTGGCCCGATGAAAATCGTTGATCTCCCTGACCTGCAACCTCAGTAGCCGAACCGCATGGTCATTCGGCTGCAGAGCGGGAAAAAGCCTCCAGGCCACCAGGTGAAACACCAGGATATGGGTAACGGTGGCCAGGCCCCCGGCCAGAGCGTATTTTATGAATTGTATCAGATTTTCATGTTCCAGCATGGCGGTCCTGACAAAAATTGACGGCAGAGAACAAAACCAGAACAACATCGTTTCCGCAAGTGTTTCTTGGTCGTACCGTTCGGGAAGCAGCCCTGGTAGACGGACCTGGTCGGACCAAAAACTCTTTTTATCTGAGCCAACATTCCGAGGCCCGGGGCACAACCACACCCCCTGAGCTATCTCCGCTCGCCACCCCCCCGACGGCAGTTACTCAAGCGGTCGTTGCTTGAGTCTCGCCAAAGAGAGAGAGAAAACCATGTGGCTGCTTCAATAATATTGAAACTATCATTCAATATTTCAGAATTAACACCTCGCGATATACTTGGTCATACCAGAAATATCGATCTTTTTGTTGTGAATCTGGATCGTTAACAGCCGTCACCGGAATTCCGTTAAAAATATTAATCATTTTTTATAGTTCAGATAGGCCGAACTGATTCCAAATTATCTTTACAAACATTTTTCTTCCCTTTACTCTGGTGGCAGAAAAAGGTTCCTGTTTGCAGATGCCCACCCCGTTTTCAGAGCAGTTCGGACGCTGAAAATCGGGTATGTATCCCGAGTTCTGATACTCAGGCGGTCCGGCTATCCATCTTTTGCGCAGCTCCCGCCTGAAGGCTGATTCGGGGTTCTGTTCCGTTCGGTACCAACATCAACCAGGGGAGATCGGCATGGCAGTCAAAATCCTTATCACCCGCAAAGGAATTCAAAACAACATCATCGAGCTAACTGTGCTGTTGAAGAAGCTGCGCAGTCTGACCCTGAACCAACCCGGTTACATCTACGGTGAAACGCTGCGCCGGCTCGACCAACCCGACGAATGCGTCGTCGTCTCTACCTGGCGTTCCCGGGAAGACTGGGAGAACTGGTTCAACAACCCCCAGCGGCAGAGTATCCAGGCCGAGATCGATCTCCTGCTCGGAGAGCCGACCACCTATGCCATCTATGAAGAATGACGCCATACCCGAAGCGTACTGATAAACGCCAAAAGACCACTCTTAACAGCAGGTAACCTCCATGATTGTTGAAGGATTGAAGTTGATGGTCGTCGGCATGACGACCGTATTGCTCTTTCTCACGCTGATGGTACTGCTCATCCAGCTCGTCGCCAACCTGACCAAGGGAGTTGCGGCCAAAGAGTTGCAGGCCATCCAGGATGAGAAAGATCGTCTGAGACAGGAACGAGAGCGGCAAAAACAGGCTGCGGCAGACCCGGACGACGACATCGTCGTCATCACCGCCGCCATTGCCGCATTTGAGGCGGAACGGGCAGCGACACTGCGCTGAGCAGACAGGCGAAACCGGCATTCATCTGTCATCCGAAAACGGTTGACACAACCTAACGCAAGGAGAAGTACGGTGGGTAAAAAAGTAATCAAGTTCATGGATACGTCTTTCCGGGACGGATTTCAGTCAGTTTTTGGTGCCCGGGTCTTGACCGACGATTTCGTTCCGGCGCTGCAAGCCAGTATTGATGCCGGGATCACCTATCTCGAGGCAGGGGGCGGGGCCCGCTTCCAGAGCCTGTTCTTCTACTGCGGAGAGTCGGCTTTCGACATGATGGATCGCTTCCGAGCCGAGGTGGGCCCGAACGCGAACCTGCAGACCCTGGCCCGCGGTATCAACGTTGTCGCTCTCAGTCAGCAGCCGCGCGACATCATCGATCTGCATGCCAAGATGTTCAAGAAGCACGGCATGACCACCATCCGCAATTTCGACGCCCTCAACGACGTGCGCAATCTCGAATACTCCGGCGAGCGGATCGCCCATCACGGTCTCAAGCACCAGATCGTCGTCACCATCATGGAGCTGCCGCCCGGCTGTACCGGCGCGCATACGGCAGAATTTTACCTGGAACGGCTCAAGTTGATCCTCGATTCCAACATCCCGTTCCATTCCATTTGCTTCAAGGACGCCACCGGCACCGCCAATCCGAGAAAGATCTACAACACCTTTAAAGGCGCTCGGAAAATGGTCCCGGAAGGCACCATCCTCTGGTTCCACACCCACGATACCGCCGGCATCGGCATCAGCCAGAACCTGGCGGCTATCGAAGGCGGGGCGGACGGCGTCGATCTGGCCAAGAGTCCGGTCAGCGGCGGTACCTGCCAGCCCGACATCCTGTCGATGATGCAGGTCCTCAATGACACCGAATACACGCTTGATCTCGATTACGAAAAGGTCCTGGTGGCCGAGGAGGCCTTCGAAGAGGCGATGAAGGATTACTTCTTCCCGCCCGAAGCGAAAATGGTGTCACCGACCATCACCCTGTCGCCGATGCCCGGTGGCGCGCTCACCGCCAACACCATGATGATGCGCGACACCAATACGCTGCACCACTATCCGGCGGTCATCAAGGAGATGTCGGAGGTGGTCCGTCTCGGCGGTTTCGGCTCGTCGGTGACCCCGGTTTCCCAGTTCTACTTCCAACAGGCCTACCTCAACGTCACCCAGGGCAAGTGGAAGGTCATCAACCCGAACTACGGCAACATGGTGCTTGGTTATTTCGGACGCACCCCGGTTCCGCCGGATCCGGAAATCGTCAAACTTGCCTCCGAACAGCTCGGCAAGCCGGTCTTCACCGACGACCCGCTGGACATCCTCGAGCCCGGTATCCCGAAGGCCACCAAGATTCTCGAAGAAAACAATCTGCCGGTGAACGATGAGAACATCTTCATCATCGCCAGCTGTGAGCAGAAAGGGCTCGATTACCTGCTCGGTAATGCCAAAGTGAACGTTCGCAAGAAAGGCGAAGAGGAAAAGGCCCCTGCCAAACCGGCCGCCAAAGCCGCCGCTGCCGCCGCCCCGGCTCCCATGGGACCGCGATCCTACTCGATTACCGTCAACAACCGCATCTACGATGTGACCGTTGCCGACGGCAGTGGTGCAGTCCAAGCGATGCCGGCCCAGCCGGCTGCCGCACCGGCTGCCGCCCCGGTTACCGGCGGCACCGAAGTCGAAGCAC
>JAUVWB010000374.1 GCA_030604345.1 Desulfofustis sp.
AGATGACGTCCGGTGGTTTGCTCCAGTATCTGCTTCTTCTCTTTGCCGTGCGGCGTTGATAATCTGTTCTGATAAAAACTCAGGCCACTGGCAATCCGATATTTATCCATGCCGACGATGATCGGAGGCGTACCGGTTTCCTGCTCGAGCATATGTGCTTTTTGAGTAACCTGCAACGCGAGATTCGACCAACCGGTGAGTAAGGCATCTTGTGGGTAGGGCACTCCCGGCAAGCCCAAGGAAAAGTAGTGCAGGCAGGTAGCATAAAAGAGGAGCAAAATTGTCGCTGTTGCCGACCAGATTTTGGACGTGTTCAGCGATTGAGCCGTTGCGGTAAGGCAATTTTTTAGGGAACCCAATGAAATGATGGGTAGCACGGCGATCCAAATCGGCCCTGTCCAACTCAGTTTCACTTCTTTGAATAGACTGAACAGGATAAATACGGAAAGTGGCAGAAGCGTCATGGCTAGGATAAAATGAATGGTTGATCCGCCGTAGGTGATGCCCCACCGTTTCCGCAACAATACCAGTTGCGCCGGCCGGAGATGGAAAAACAAAGCCCATGCCCCCACGGGGCTGAGCAGCACGATGATGCTGGCGATCAGTTCGTGCAGGGAGAATTCGGTAGTGGCGATGATTCGGTCGTGGGTTTGAAAGAGAAATGAAGCCCATCCGTGTTCGACATTCCAGATGATGACCGGTGAAAAGATCAGCAGAGCGAGGGCTGCGGCGAGATAGGGATACGGTGATATAAACCATTTTCGGGCATGGGGTTCGCTGACCAGGTAAAAAAGGACGGCCGGCCCGAGGAGGGCGATGGTGTATTTTGAGACGAGGCCCAATCCAAGACTGATTCCGGCACCGATCCAGGCGTGCTGGTGACCTCCGACCAGCGCCCGGTGGAGGAAATACACTGATGCGGCCCAACAGGCGACCAGCGGGGCATCAGGGGTCATGAGCAGGCCGGTTCCGAAAAATATCGGCAGAACCGCCAGCAGCAGCAGAGTTTCCAGGGCCCGCTCAGGACCGAAAAGCGATTTACTGTACCGCCAGGTGAACCAGGCGGTGGCCAGCCAGCAGAGCAGGGCGCCCAGGCGGACACCCAGTTCCGTGTCACCGAAAAAGACCAGCCCGAAGCGGATCAACACGGCTACCATTGGCGGGTGATCGAGGTAGCCATAGTCGAGGTGCTGGGCGTAGTTCCAATAGTAGGCTTCTTCCTCGATCAGTTCAGCCGCGCCGAGATATGCCAGCCGCAAGACGATAGAGTAGCCGATTGCCAGCATGATCCAGATCCGGCGTTGTCGTGATCGGTATCGCAGGATGGAATTTGCTGGCAAAGCGAGAAGCATCAGAAGCCATGTGATCCCGATGCTCAACGCTTGAACAATAAAGACCAGTGGATGGGAAAGCGGCAGACTGTTGAGCGTGGTGGCAAGAAAGCCGCCGCGAAGAAACAGCATGGCAAGCATTACGGCCAGGACTGGCCCATACGATTGCAGGTGAAATGAAGGCGACCCGTGTGGTTTTCCGTCGTGATGGTCCGGCCAGGAAAGAAGAAAGAAGCTGCTGTGCAAGACGAAGAGAAACGAGATGATATGTGCAGTCGATACGGAGAAACCGCTTTTCATGAAGACGCGAAGCAGCGCCAGGTCAGCTACGATCGCCAGTATGCCGAGAAGTACTGCCCGCAGCCACAAAGGACTTGGAATATGCAGGCCGCAGAGTCGGCTCAGCTGACTCACGTAGGCTTTGATCACCGTCCCGTTCATTTTCGATTGCCCCTGGGATCGATCGTGAAAGTCGATGGGAATTTCCTGGAAGCGGTTGCCTTCTGCCTCGCTCATGAGCAATTCGAAGCCGATTTTGAAACCGGGCAGACCGTTGTCAAGATGCAGAAAGCGCTCTTTTTTTGCTGCCAGGAATCCGGCCAGGGGGTCCTTTGCCCCGGTGAGAAAGCGTGCCGGCAGTGAGGCGAGCCGGGAAGCAAGTTTTCTGCCAAGCGGCCAATGCCGAAGGGATGCACCCTCTACGTAGCGACTGCCGAGCACCAAGTCGACGGTGTCTTGCTCAAGCGGTCGGAGCAGCTCCGGAATGACTTCGGGCGGGTGGCCGAGATCGGCATCCATAACCACGACGAAGGCGTTTCTGGCGGCCTTTGCTCCCGTGACAACCGCTCCGGCAAGACCGCGCTTGTTTTCGCGGACGATCAGATGAATCGCCAACGGTCCTTGGTAGGCACGGATCACGTCACGGGTACAGTCAGTGGATTGATCGTCGACGAATATGATTTCCACGTCGATTCCATGTGTTGTGGAGACCCGTTCGATGCGGTTCAACAGTACGGGAATGTTTTTCTCTTCGTTGACGGTTGGTATGACAATGGAACATGAGCGC
>JAUVWB010000026.1 GCA_030604345.1 Desulfofustis sp.
CGAGGTGTTACTCACCGCGCACGGGCACCAGGTTCTGACCGCCTGTCACGGCGCCGAGGCGTTGCAAAAGCTCGGTCACGAAGATGTCGAGCTGATCGTCAGCGATATCCTGATGCCGGTGATGGACGGTTTCCAGCTCTGCCAAACGGTGAAGAAGGACGATACCTTGCGCCGCATTCCGTTTCTCTTTTACACCGCCACCTACACCGGGTCCAAGGACGAGGACCTGGCGTTGCGCATCGGTGCCGACGCTTTTCTGCAGAAGCCCTGCGAGCCGGAGGTGTTCATCAACGCGATCGACAAGCTGGTCGCCGGCGACGGCCGAGACGTTGCGACCGACCGGGAGTTGGCCGACGAGGAAGAACTGCTGGTCTTGTACAACCAGCGCCTGGTCCGCAAGCTCGAACAGAAGATGGTCGAGGCCGAGCATGAGATCGAAGAGCGAAAAAAGGTGGAAGCGGCGCTGCGCGAGAGCCAGCAGCACCTGATGGCCGCGCAGCGACTGGCCTCCATCGGCGATTTTATCTGGGATGTGGGCAGTGGGGTGGTGAGCTGGTCGCAATCCCTGTGTGAGCTGCTCGGTTACGACGACTGTTGCTCTTTTGACCATCGGCAACTCGATCACACCCTCTATCATCCCGACGATCGTGACCGGGTCAAGCGCTGGCTTGAAGAATGTCTCCACTCCGGGCAGGAGCGGCTGACGCCGCTGGAATACCGGGTCCTGCGCAAAGACGGGACGATCCGGTTCGTTCGCACCGTCGGTACCATCGATCGCAGTGTCGGCAAGGGACCACAGGTGTTTGCCACCGTTCAGGATATCACCGAGACCAAGCTCATCGAAGCCCAACTGCTGCAGGCTCAGAAAATGGAGTCGATCGGCCGGTTGGCCGGCGGTGTGGCGCATGACTACAACAACATGCTCAGTGTCATCATCGGCTATGCCGAACTGGCGTTGAGTCGGGTTGGGGAGGGTGACTTGCTGCGCAGCGATCTGCAGGAGATTCTGGCCGCCGCCGGCCGTTCCCGGGACATCACCCGGCAATTGCTCGCTTTTGCCCGCAAGGAATCGATTTCTCCCGTGGTGCTTGACCTCAACGAAGCGGTGGGTACCATGCTCAAGGTCCTGCGTCGGCTCATCGGCGAGGATATCGATCTGGTTTGGATGCCCGGGGCGGAGCTTTGGCCGGTAAAAATGGATCCGGCCCAACTCGACCAGATCCTGGCCAACCTCTGCGTCAATGCCCGTGATGCCATCGCCGATGTCGGCAAGATCACCATCGAGACCAAACGAGTGACTGTGGACCAGGCCTATTGCGCACGACACCTCGACTCAGTGCCCGGCGATTTTGTCATGCTCTCCATTGCCGATGATGGCTGCGGTATGGATCGGGCGACGCTAAACCAGATTTTCGAACCCTTTTTCACCACCAAGGACGTGGGTCGGGGGACCGGTCTCGGTCTGGCCACCGTCTACGGTATCGTCCAACAAAATAATGGATTTATCAACGTGTATAGTGAACCGGGCCAAGGAACGGTCTTTTCCATCTATCTGCCCCGCCACCGCGGAGCACTACTCGAACAAGCGGTGATGGAGGAACCGCAGCAGCCGAAGGGCAACGGTGAGTTGATTCTGGTGGTCGAGGATGAGGCCGCCATCATGAGGTTGACCGAGCGCATTCTCGATTCCCTGAACTACCGGGTAATTATCGCCCGGACCGTATCCGAGGCTCTGGATCTGGCGCACCGTTACGGAGATGAGTTGGCCCTGGTGATAACCGATGTGGTGATGCCGGAGATGAACGGCCGCGACCTGGCCGATCGTCTTCGTTCCCGCCACCCGCACCTGAAATGTCTGTTCATGTCCGGTTATACCGCCGATGTGATTGCCCATCGCGGCGTTCTGGAGCAGGATGTCCATTTCATTCAGAAACCCTTTTCACGAAGCGACCTGGCCCGCACCGTCCGGGCCGCCCTCGACGCGTAACGGGGTGGCCATGGTGAGCTCATGGGGCTGCCTGCGCCCCGGGCCGGCTTTTCGATAGTTTGGCACGGCTTGAAGATAGCGGGGTGCCGACCTGTGGCGATCACGCACGCCGCGAATCCGCCAGGAGCGTCTGCAAAGCTATCGCCAGATCCTTGATCAGCATGGGTTTCTTCAGAAAGGCGCCGGCTCCCAACCGCAGGGTTTCCCGCACATCGTCCGTTTCCGCGTAGCCACTGACGATCAGGGCTTTCTGGCCGGGGGAGACTCTCAGCAGCCGTTCGTAGGTCTCTCGTCCGCTGATGCCGGGGCTCATGATCATGTCCAGGATCACCACCGCCACTGCCTGGTTGCGGACGAATTCGACCGCCTCTTCGCCATCGGCCACCGAAGCCGCCCGATAGCCGAGCTGAGTGAGCATGGAGCTAGTGATCTGTCGTTGGGCGTCGATGTCGTCTACCACCAGGACCAATTGGCCGTTGCCGCGAAAAGCGGACATATCGACAGTGGCCGGCTGCTGACGTAACGGCAACGAGGTGGCGGGCAGAAAGATGGCGAAGGCCGTCTCCCGGCCGCTGCTCGAGACACGGATGAAACCGTGGTGGTCCCGGATGACATTCCATACCACCGTCAGACCGAGGCCGGTGCCGCTCCGTCCCATCACCTTCTTGGAGTAGAACGGCTCGAATATCTTGTCCCGGTCCTGGTCGGCAATCCCCTTGCCCTGGTCGGTCACCGTCACCACCGCGTAACGGCCTTCGGGGAGGTCCGCTTCCTCGGTGCGCCGGTCGATCTCCCGATTGGCCGTGGCGATAGAGACAACGCCGGAGGTGTCGGTGGCCTCGGCTGCATTGGCAACCAGATTCATCAAGACTTTTCGGATATGGGCCCGAGATCCCATGATGGGGAAGAGGGCGGCCTCGAGGTTGCAGGCCAGCTCGACGCCGGGGTGGTGTCGGGACAGTGTCTCGAATTCGGGAGAGCGTAGATACTCTTCAACGATGGCGTTGAGGGCAAGGGGCTCTTTCTCGACGGCAACCCCGCGGGCCACGGTCAGCAGATCGCTGACGATGGCGGCGGCGCGCAGGCCGGATTCCCGGATCAGCTCTATCGGCCGGCGCAGCTTGTCGTCGGCTTTCAGATCCAACAACAGCAGATCGGGATAGCTGACGATGCCGGAGAGAATGTTGTTGAGATCATGGGCAACCCCGCCGGCCAGCAGACCGAGCGATTCCATCTTTTTGGCCCGGGCTTCGATCTTGCGGCTTTCCTCCAGCTCCTTTTCCCGCCGATTGCGTTCAGTGACGTCGCTGAGGGTGGTGATGAGTCCTCCATCGGGGAGGGGCACCGCCCTGAATTCGATATCCTTGACCAGACCGTCCTTGCAGGTGACCTGGTATTGGCAGGCCGCTCCGTTACGGCTGTTGTTTTGCCAGTGGGCGATCACCGTCTGCCGGTAGGCAGGGTCCGGGTAGGCTCGGGACGGCCAGCTGTGCATGTTTGTCAGGTCGCCGGGTCCGTATCCGGTTATCGCGGTAAAGCTGGTGTTGAGCGTGAGGAGATTCCTCCTGCGGTTCCAGACCGCTATGCCCTGCGGCAGACTCTGCAGGAGGCTGTCGAGCAGGTCGTGTTGCCGCTGCAATTCCGCTTTCGCCTCCGACTCGCGGATGGTGGCGCTGCGCTGACGGATCAGCAGGAAGACCAACAGACAGACGAGCAGAACGGTGAAGATAAACAGCGCGTTGACGCTCAGTTGAAAGGTTTCGAGCCGCTGTCGCTGGTTGTCCAGAATCATCTGCGCAGCGCTCTGCGAATTGGCCTTGATGGCCGAGGCCTTGGCGAAGGCCTCGGAGATCCTGGAGGCGATGACATTCAGCGTGACGTGCGAATCGGGGCTCCAGCCGGAAACCCCTTCCGCAAGCCAGATCCGTACATCGACGATGGCCGGCGCGGCAACGGCATGAAAGGAGGAGGCGTGGATCAGGTTGTCCTTGACGTAGGTATTGCGCAGGTCAACGATAAGGCGGTGGGCCGTGTCGACGTCGGCCCGCAACCGGGCCAAATGCACTTCGTCTGCCGCAACGGCGGCGACACGCGCTGAGGTGGCCACGCTGTTGAGGCTGTCGAGGGCCGCACTCAGCGAGTTGAGTTCAATAAGCAGGGTCGAAGGCAGGTTTTCCTCGATGGACTGGAGGGTCTTGTTGGTATAGACAATCGCCCCGGTCGAACAGAGGAGGATGACCACGATGGCCGCAACCAGCGGACCATGGGCGAGCGCGAAGAAGCGTTGTTTGCCGAAGAAGTTCACGGCCGGTTGTCCCGTCTGCTTTGGTAGTATCGCTCGGCGCCCGGATGCAGCGGAATGGTGAGGCCATTGCGCGCGGATTCGACAGAGATCTGTTTTCCCAGCGGGTGGCCCTGCCGTAGCAGTGCTGCGGTTCTGTCGCTGAACAGGATTTCGGTCAAGGCCTGGGCGACGGTGTCATCCATATCGCTGCTTACCACGAAGAGGGCGTAGACCTCGACGGTCGGTGTCACCGGGATGCCGGGATAACTGGCAGCGTCGATGACGCCGGGCGTCAGGTGGGGATAGGTAGCGTGAATTTTCCCGGCAATTTCCGGGGCAATCGGCAAAAGCCTCAGTCCCACCGGCAACAGAGTGGTCACGGCCTCCATCGGTACCCCGGCCATCATCGAAAAGCCGTCCAACTGGCCGTTGCGCATCTTGTCATCGGTGAACGCCGGCTTCAGATATTGGGGGCGCAGATCGCCTTCACTCAGCCCGTGTGCGGCGAGCACCGCATCGGTGACCTGCCGGGTCCCCGAACCGGGCTCGTCAACCGAGATTCGCTTACCGCGCAGATCACCAAAAGACTCGATCCCCGCATCGTTACGGACGACCATCTGAAATTTTTCCGGATACAGGCTGGCGATCGCCCGCAGTTTGCCGGAATCGGCAAGCGTTGCAAAATTCCGTTGCCCGTTGTAGGCGTCTGCGGCGACGTCGGCCTGGACGAGGCCGGCCTCCAGTTCTCCGATAATTATCGCCCGGGCGTTTTCAATCGATCCGGCTGAATTCTGGGCGATGCCGACTATCCCGTGGAGCGGTGATTCGGGGGCCTGAGCCTGTTCGGTAATGGCCAGGGCGATCAATTTGCCGATCGGATAGTACACACCGGTACTGCCGCCGGTACCGATGCGAAAGGTCTGCAGGGCGTGGGCGGAAGAAAAGCTGAGCAGCAACGTGACGGTCACGGTTCCGAGTATATAACGAATAGAGCGGTGCTGTCCGGTGCCGACTGATGAGGGTAATGCCATGACCACCTCCGTAGCTGTTTTCCCTGAAGACATGGGGGCTTAGCGTCTGCCTCCCAGAAGAACTGTAGCACAGCGAAACGGGGAAAGCAAAAAGGGAGCCTTGGAGCCGAGTGGGGAGAAGGGTTGGGAGAAGCTGTCGTTTTCTTGAAAAACGCTCAGTCTGCCTGAAGACCGTTCAGCGGGCGATGATATCGGAAGGGCTATTGACGGGTTTGGTGACGGCCATTACTATCGCCTGAGATTGCGAGAGCGTCATGAGCACGGAAAAGAGTTTTGGCGTCCCGTTACCCGTCCCCTGGGGGGCACCTGAGCGGCGGCACGGGGAGCGCTTTTCTGTCTGGGAGCACGGAGCAGATGGTACAAAGAGCAGCGCAGAGGAGATAATCATGTTTGCGTGGATGGTTTCCCCCGAGGCCTGGGTGGCGTTAGGCAACCTGGTGGCACTCGAGATCGTTCTGGGCATCGACAACATCGTTTTCATCTCGATCCGGGTGGGCCGGTTGCCGCCGGCCAACCGAAACCTGGCGCGCAACCTCGGACTCGGTCTGGCCATGCTGACCCGGCTGGCCTTGCTGTTCAGTCTGGTCTGGGTAATGGGTCTGGTGGAGCCGCTGTTCACCGTTCTGGGCCGTGAAATCTCGGGGCGCGACCTGATTCTGATCGGCGGCGGGCTGTTTCTGTTGGCCAAGTCGACACACGAAATCCATCACAGTCTGGAAGTCGTTCAGGAGCAGCACAAGCAAGTCGGTCACGCCAGCTTTTACAGCGTTCTGGTACAGATTGCCGTGCTCGACATCGTCTTCTCGCTGGACTCGGTCATCACCGCCGTCGGCCTGGTCGAACACCTGTCGATCATGGTCATCGCCATCATCGTTGCGGTCGGGGTCATGCTGCTTGCTGCCAAACCGATCAGCGAATTCGTCGACGCCAACCCGCCGATCAAGATGCTCGCCCTGTCCTTTCTGCTGTTGATCGGTTTCACCCTGGTGGCCGAAGGGTTTGACGTGCATGTGCCGAAAGGCTATATCTATTTCGCCATGGCCTTTTCTCTGGGTGTGGAAGTGCTCAACATGCAGCTGCGCAAAAAAAAGGCGGCCGAGGTCATCCATCTGAGCAAGCAGATCGAGTAGCCGCAGCAAGACAGAGCGTCCCAGCGGCGCGTTGGGATTCGGCTCTGTCTTTCGATTTGCCCATTGGTCAACGGGTCTTATAATAGAGTCATCAACCTCAACCGAAAAGGAGCCAACCATGACGTCGAAGACCTCGCCACAAATGAGTCCGGCCGGTGATCCTTACTGGAAATGCGGAAAATGCGGCAGAACGGTCCAAGCGCCGAAACCGCCGGAGATCTGCCCAAGCTGCAAGGAGCAGTGCGATTTCAAGGACGTGACCTGCTATACGCCGGACTGCGGTGGTCCGGGCAACATCGATCAGCGCTTCTAGGCTGAATCAGCCATCGATCTGGTTTGGTACAGATTGGCTGAACTTCCGTTCAACGGGTCGTCTCATTGGGAGGTGTGAGAAATGTGCCCGCGGCTGTTGAATAGATGATTAACTCCATGCGCTCCATCCTCGATGATCTTGTTTCGGCACTTGCCCAGGGGCAGGACGTGGTTCTTGCCGCCGTGGTCCGCAGTTCCGGGTCCGCCCCTCGCGCTTCCGGGGCGCGTATGCTGGTTCGCTCGGACGGCAGCCTGGTCGGCAGTGTCGGCGGCGGGCTGCTGGAAGGCGCCTGCCTCGAACGGGCGCGTCGGATACTGGCGGGAGACGGGCAATACGGCACCCTGCAGCTGCACCTGGACAACAGCAGCGCCGCCCTGGACGGAATGATCTGCGGCGGTCAGGTGGAGGTCCTGCTGCAGCGTGTCCGCCCGGCCGACACCCCGCTCTTTCTCCGTCTTCAGGCCGCCTGTCGAGCCGGACGGAGGCCGGTGCTGTTGACCTTTCTGCCCGATGAGACAACCGCCCCGCAGCTGGTGGGGGTGGATGGCTTGGCGGGGGACGACGTTCCGGCCGACCTGCGCGGTATCGTCATGAAAAACTGCGGACGCCTGCCGTTTCTCTGCGCTCATGCGGGGCGCGAACTGTTGGTCGAGCCGCTCGCCGCACCGGGGGTGGTCCATTTTGCGGGGGCCGGCCATGTGGCTCTGGCGACCGCCACGCTGGCGCATTTTGCCGGTTTTGCCACGGTGGTCATGGATGATCGGGCCGCTTTTGCCAACCATGAGCGTTTCCCTCATGCGGAGGTCAGGGTGTTGCCGAGCTTCGATCGGTGTTTCGACAGGCTCGGACCGGACGATTACGCGGTCATCGTTACCCGGGGCCATCTCTATGACCGCCAGGTGCTGGCCCAGGCGTTACGTACCGAGGCCGGCTATATCGGCATGATCGGCAGCCGCCGGAAGCGGGATACCATCTATGCATCCCTGCTGGCCGACGGATTCACAACCGGCGATCTGGAGCGGGTCCATTGCCCCATCGGCATTTCCATCGAGGCGGAGACGCCGGAAGAGATCGGGGTGAGTATCGTCGCCGAATTGATCCAGGCCCGTAATGCCGGCCCCCGATGAAGGTTGGCGCGGTTATCCTGGCGGCCGGTTTGTCGTCGCGGATGGGGGCCTGCAAGCCGCTGCTGCCCATCGGTGACAGCTCCATGCTGGCCCACGCGGTCGGGTCGCTTCGATCCGGCGGGGTGGAGATGGTGGTCGTCGTCACCGGCCATGACGGCCCTGCGGTGCGCCAGGAAGCGCAGCGGCTCGGTGTCGAATGCTGTGACAACCCCGACTACCTGAAAGGCATGCTCTCTTCCGTGCAGGCCGGGTTGCGGCGGCTGCCCAGGGTCGACGCTTTTTTCCTGCTGCCGGTGGATATACCGCTGGTGCGGCCGGTGACGATCAGGCGGTTGCTCGATCAGTTCGACGGTAAGCGGGTGCTGCTTCCGGTCTTCCAGGGAGAGCCCGGTCACCCGCCGCTGATCCCGGGTAAAAAGGTGGGCAAGATTATCGCCTACGCCGGGCCCGGTGGGCTCGCTCGTTACCTGAAAAAGCAGAGGTTCAGGGAGGTAGCCGTCTGGGATCACGGCATTCTGCTCGATGCCGATACCCCGGAGGAGTATCGTCGCCTGCAGCGGCGATGGTCGCGCCTGGCCGTCGGCGAACCGCAGGAGGCGGTGGCCCTGGCCCAGCAGACCATGCCTGAACGCGGCGTCAGACACGGGCGGATGGTGGCCGCGGTGGCACAGGCCATCGGGCAGCGGTTGTGCAGCAACGGCCTCGACCTGGATCTTGATCTCATCCATAACGGTGCGCTGCTGCACGACATCGCCAAAGGCGCTCCGTTTCACGAGCAGCGGGGCGGCAGCCTGCTCGCCGGGTTGGGCCTGACTGCGCTGGCGGATGTGGTTTCCGCCCATCGTGACATCGGCCCTCCGGAAGGGGGCGAACTGACCGAAAAGGAGGTGGTCGGCCTGGCCGATAAGTTCGTGCGCGGCGGCGACCTGGTCTCACTTCGACAACGCTACGAGGAGAAGCTGGCTCGGTACGGGGCCGACCCTGAGACCTGTCGGTCGATCAGGCGGCGGCTGGAGCGGGCTGAATCGTTGCTGGCGCTGGTGGAGTATCACCTCGGCTGCCCCGTGGAACGCCTCTTGGCGGCGTCACCGCTGTCCCCGGTACCGGTCGGGACCGCCTAATCTCGGGCCGGCGGCCTCGGCCTTCTTTGTTCATTTTCTGTATGTTCCTTCTTGCCGCAAGGAATTCGTTGCCGCCCGGATGCGGATTGACTAGGATAGGAGTCCGGTGCTGTGATTGAGATGGGGCCTCGGAGCAAATGTGGAGCTGTCGGCCGTTTTTCAGCAAAGACTGGGTGGAGACCTCATGACCATGATTCGAAGTGCACGGTATCGAGTTGGCATGGTTGCCTGCCTGCTGGTCTGGGCGGCCGGTATCGAACTGTTCCTGCCGTTGCCGGGCGCCGCCTTCGACACCAGTCGGGACAGTTGGTGGCTGCTCGGCGGCTACGGCCAGAGCGTACCGGGTTGGGGGTTGACCGAGGAACGGGTCCAGACCGTCGATGGGGTGCTGCGTTACAACCACCTCATCTTTGACGAGCTTGGGACCGGCTGGTACCGCGGCTTTCATTCCATCCTGCTGGAGCTGCCGGGGCACCTGGTGGTGAGCCCGGAGGTCTCGGCCATGGTCGGGGGCAACTTCCTCGCCGCCTACACCTTCACCGCTGGCGAGCGGTGGCAGCCCTATGTCTTCGGCGGCGGCGGGCCGGTCTACAGTTTTGCCGATATCGAAGGGATGGGGGCCGATCTCAACGGCAACTACCAGTTCGGCGCCGGTGTCGAGTATCCGCTGTCCGGGGGGCGGCGCTTTCTTGCCGAAGGCCGGTTCCATCATATTTCCAACGCCGGCAGCGAAGACCCCAACGTGCCGCTCAACTCCGCCAAATTCCTGCTCGGCATCAGGTTCTGATGCACGGCACGCCTGCGCCCAGACCCGATCGGCCGACGGTTGACCCAGAGGCGACGACCGAGGAACCGGACATCAACGACGGGCTCTCGTTGGTCAGTTATGTTGCCGAAGATGGTGTCTGCCGGCCGCATCAGGGCTACGGCTGGCAGCCGGTCAATGAGGTGAACCGCCAGGCCTGGCAGGAGATCGAAAGCGCGATCGCCAGGTCCCGGGAAATGGTCGATGCCGGTATGGTCAGTTGTCTCCATTACTATATGACGGCCAACCAGATGACCCCGTCGCTGCTGGCCCGTTACGCCAACCTGCCCGGCTGGTTGATCCGTCTGCATCTGCGCCCCTTTTTCTTCAGGCGGATAAGCCGTGCCAGCCTGGCCCGCTATGCCGAGTTGTTTGGGATCTCCGCCGAGGATCTGGCGGCGGGCCGGTTGCGGCCTCCAGTCTACCAGCGTGAGCGTCATGGCTAGTCCTTGCCCGACAGCTTTCCCGCATCGCCAATCGGCCCATTGCGAGAGCGGCGTCGTCGCCAATCTGCTGCGCCGTGAGGGGCTCGAGGTATCGGAGGCGATGGCCTTCGGGATCGGGCGCGGCCTGTTTTTCGGTTACCTGCCGTTCATCCGGCTCAACGGTCTGCCGCTGGTCACCTATCGCTCGGTGGCCGGCCGGATTATCGGGCACTTCAGTAAATTGCCCGGCATCTCGCTGCAGCAGAAGACCTTTCGCGATCGGCGCCGGGCCATGGCCGAACTGGATGAAGCCCTGGCGGCTGGCCGCCCGGTCGGCCTGCAGACCGGTGTCTTCTGGCTGCCTTATTTCCCCCGGGCCCTGCGGTTCCATTTCAATGCCCATAACCTGGTAGCCTACGGTAAAGAGGGAGAAGACTACCTGATCAGCGATCCGGTCTTTCCGGCACCGGTGCGCTGTCCCGCCCCCGATCTGGAGCGGGCTCGTTTCGCCGCCGGCGCCTTGGCCCCCCGGGGCAAGATGTACTGGTTCCAGGTCACCGGCGAGCTGTTTTCCCCCCGGCTCCATATTCGGACCGCCCTTGGCGGTGTCTGCCGGGCCATGCTGAGCAGCCCGTTTCCGTTGATCGGTGTCCGCGGCATGCGCTTTCTCGCCGGGCGTCTGGCGCGCTGGCCGGAGCGGCTCGGCCAGCAGCGCACCATCCTGCATCTCGGCCATATCGTCCGCATGCAGGAAGAGATCGGCACCGGCGGTGGCGGGTTCCGTGTCATGTTTTCCTCGTTTCTTCGGGAAAGCGGTGAACTGCTGGCCGACCGGCAGCTGCTTGCCGGCGCCGAGCGGATGATGCAAGCCGGGGACGAGTGGCGGAGGTTCGCCGCCATGGCCGCCAGGATCTGCAAAGAACGGACCCGGCCAGGCGATTCCTGCCAGGCCTTGGCCTCCTCGCTTCGCTCCTGTGCAGCGCAGGAAGAAGCGATTTTCCGGGAGCTGTC
>JAUVWB010000401.1 GCA_030604345.1 Desulfofustis sp.
GGGTCAGGGAAAGCAGGTGATCCTGAAGCTTGCGACCATTGACAATAGAAACGAGGCCGAATTGACCGCCGGTATGGATGTCCTGATCGCCGCCGACGGTCCAGCCGTCGATCCAGACCGCCTGGAGCACTACCGCCTGCCCGGCCTGCCGGTGCGGATCAGCCAGACCGGGCAAAGTGTCGGCACGGTTGTTGGCAGTTTCGACAACGGTGCCCACCAAGTGCTGGTGGTTCAGTCCGGTGTGCGGGAGATATTGATCCCGTTGGTACCGGACATCGTGGTCGAGGCCACCGTTCACGGCATTCTCATCGATCCTCCCGACGGTCTGCTGGAACTGGACGAAGCGGAGGCTGATGAGGACCGATGACCGCGCAGCTGCAGGTTTTCGTGCTGACCATCTTCCCGGAGATGTTCGGCATCCCGTTGCGCCAGGGGGTAGTCGGCAAGGCACTGAACGACGGCATCGCCGCGGTGGAAGTGCTCAACATCCGCGACTTTGCCCGGGATCGGCATGCCACCACCGATGATCGACCCTACGGCGGCGGCGAAGGGATGGTCATGAAGCCGGAACCGTTGGCCCTGGCCGTGCAACAGGCCCGCCGTCAGGCAACCACGGCGCCACGGGTGATACTGCTCAGTCCGCAGGGCCGCCGCTTCACTCAGGAGGTGGCCGCGGAACTGGTGCACGAACCCAGCTTGGCGCTGGTCTGCGGACGTTATGAAGGAGTCGATGAACGTTTTCGGCAACGCTATGTGGATGATGAACTGTCCCTTGGCGACTACGTGCTGTCCGGAGGCGAGCTGGCCGCCCTGGTGATCATCGACGTACTGACCAGGCTGATCCCCGGGGTGCTGGGCTGCAGCGATTCGGCCACCAACGAGACGTTCAGCCGCAACCTGCTGAAGCACCCGCAGTACACGCGGCCGCCCCGCTTTGAGGGACTGGAGGTTCCGGCGGTGCTGCTCAGCGGCGACCACGAGAAGATCAGGGAACATCGGCTCCTCGCCTCGGCATGCCGAACCCTGGAGCGACGGGCTGACCTGCTGCCGGAGGCCCATTTCAGCCGGGACGAAATCGCCCGTCGGCAGCGGCACGGCCTGGGGCAGGAGATCGAGGCGGCAGCCACGAGGCACAAGAAACCATGAGCGGGTCGAGCGGACGGGTAGATATAGCCTTGCTGCACCACCCGGTAATCAACAAGGGTGGAGAGACGATCGGTTCGGCGGTGACCAACCTGGACCTGCACGACTTGGCCCGGGCGGCCCGGACCTTCGGGGTCGGCTGCTATTACCTGGTCACGCCCTACCAGGACCAGCACGAACTGATCGGTGAGATCGTCGACCATTGGCTGGCCGGGCATGGCGCCACGTACAACCCGGCCCGCAAAGAGGCGCTGGGGATTATCCGGCCCCACTACCGTCTCGACGACGTCGTCGCCGACAGCAGTGCCCGGCACGGCCGACGCCCGCTGCTGGTGGCCACCACCGCCCGGCTGCAGCCAGGCGCCGTGAGCTACCGGCACATGCGACAGCAGCTAGAAAAGGACGCTCAGCCGATACTGCTGCTCTTCGGTACCGCCCACGGCCTGGCCGACGAGGTGCTGGAACAAGCCGACAGCGTTTTGACGCCGATTCGCGGCAACACGGAATACAACCACCTCTCGGTGAGGTCGGCCGTATCGATCATCCTCGATCGGCTCCTCGGGTGCGAGTAGAGGGGGGGAGTTGAGAAACCCAGGACGTAATCACAGCAGAAAGAGAAACAACCACAAGAGTCATCGACATGAAACCTCACATCATTGATAAAATCGACCGGGAACAGATGCGTTTCGACCACCCGGCCTTCCGCCCGGGAGACACGGTCAAAGTCCACATCCGCATCATCGAGGGTAACAAGGAGCGTATCCAGATTTTCCAGGGTGTAGTCATCAGGCGCAAGCGCGGCATGATGGACGCCTCCTATACGGTACGCAAGATCTCGCACGGTGTCGGGGTGGAAAAA
>JAUVWB010000285.1 GCA_030604345.1 Desulfofustis sp.
CACCGCTCTGCTGCGCGAACGGGGAGCCTGCACGCCGCAGCAACTGGCCACTGCGGCCGGGATGAGCGCCCTTGTCGTTGACCAGCAGCTCGAGCGCCTGGCCCAGATGCACGGTGTCGAATGGTACGGTTTCACGCCCACCGACGCGTTACACCTGCTCGGTCGCGCTGATTTCGGCACCGCCGAATTGGCCGAGACCGCAGCCGATCGACTCGGCGCTGCGAGCGGCCGTTCGCGCGAAGCGTGGTGCCGGCACGTGGTGAGCCTTACCGAACAGGCTATCCAGTCATTGATCGTCGATTATCTCGCCCGCCGGTACTGGGGCAACGCCATCACACCCCTGTTGGCCAAGCACCCCACCCACCCGTTTCTAAGTCTGTCGTTTCGTCTCAGCATACCGATCCTCGGACTCGGCGCCGCCTCCCGTTTCTTTCTGCCGGCCGGTGCCCGCTCACGGGGAACGACGGTGGAATTTCCGCGATTCTTCGAAGTCGGCAATGCCGTCGGCGCCGCCCTGAGCCTGCTGGGTCGGCCCGAGCAACCGGAAGGGGGCCCCCATGCGACCAGTTGAACAACCGGCCTTGGTCAAGGCCTTCGTCCAGCACACCCTTGGCTGCGGTTGTCCGGAAACCGTTTTTACGTCCATGCTGACCGAGGTCTTTGCGCCGCCCGACCTGCCGGACGTATCGATCCGTCGATTGCTGATCGGCAATCGTTTGCTGATCTATCTTCTCCCAGCTGATGGGGAGCGGCCGTTGTCTGCCGGTCGTTTGGCCGATATCGCCGGTTATGCGCAGAAAGAGCGCGATACCTGCGGTTACAACCGGGTCCGCCTGGTGGTCCCGTCAACCCGGGTTGCTCAAGACAGGGTCGCACTCGCCCGTTTTTTTGCGGAACGCTTCGGTTCCGATGAGAAACTGCATCTCCACGTTCTCGACCGGCTCCACTGCCCGGTCATCACGGCCGCGGGAAACGATTCATGAAACAACCGGCCCGCCGCCACAGACAGCTGGCCTTCAGAAAAATCTACGAAGTCTTCGCAGACTGGTCGAGCACCATCCCGGTCGCCTGCCACAAGGGCTGTGCCACCTGCTGCACTCTGGGGGTTACCGTCAGTGAAACGGAAGCCGAGCTGATCACCGCCTCTATCCGCGAGCACGCATTGACTCAGTGGATTGTGCGGCGCTTGCAACAGCTCCCCTCTCTGCCCCGGCCGATTTGCACCACCAATGAGTTCGCCGGCGCCTGTCTGGCCGGCACGGAAGCTGATCCGGGATCGGGATTCTTCGACGGAACCTGCCCGTTTCTGGACCACACCCTGTGTCGGATCTACCCGGTTCGGCCGTTCGGCTGCCGCAGCTTCATATCCACGACCCGCTGCCATGCGAACCGTCAGGCCGAACTTCCCTCTTTCTATCTGAGTGGAGTTACCGCCGTGTCGCAAGTACTCGAGCATCTCGACCAGGGACGCCGGTGGGGGCACCTGAGCTCGCTTGTCGACACCTTATTGAGGGAAAAAGGAGCTCAAGCCGTGCGCCCCGTCGACCCGCTGCTTACGGCCAGGCCGCTACCCGGTTTCCTGCTCTCCGACGAAGATTTCCCGATGGTCTCCCACCTGCTGGAGACCATTTTTGCCGCCACCCTGGAAGAGACGACTATTCACCAGCTACTCACCGGTGGTTGAAGCGCCACCGCTTGATCTCCGGGAGGCGACCTCTTACCGAAACCGGTCGCGATACTGCCCATACCCCGCTTCTTCCAACTGGTCTACCGGGATAAAGCGGAGCGCGGCCGAGTTGATGCAGTAGCGTTGCTTGGTGGGTGGCGGTCCGTCGGGAAATACATGGCCCAGATGCGAATCGGCCCGGCGACTGCGCACCTCGGTACGGATCATGAACAAGGAGAAATCCCGCTTCTCCACCACGGCGTCCGGGTCAATGGGCCGCGTAAAACTCGGCCAGCCGGTCCCCGAGTCAAATTTGTCCCGGGAACTGAAAAGCGGCTCCCCGGAAACCACATCCACGTAAATCCCCGCTTCCTTGTGGTCCCAGTATTCATTGGCAAACGGCTGCTCGGTGCCGTCTTTTTGCGTCACCTCGTACTGGAGCGGGGTCAGCGTTTCACGCAAGCGCCGGTCGTCGGGCTTGACGAACTCCGTCGTCGTGCTGTCCGCTTTCTGCCACACCGTCTCCTGAAATTGCTGCCGCCCCGACCCCGCCTTGTAGAGCGAATAATGGAGCACGTTTTTGCGGTAGTAATCCTGATGATATTCTTCCGCCTCATAAAAGGGCATGGCCGGCAGGATCGGCGTAATCACCGGTCGGTCGAACAACCCGGAGCGATCGAGATCGGCTTTTGATTGCTCGGCGACGGCTCGCTGTTCTTCCGTAACATAGAAGATGGCGCTGCGATATTGATCGCCCCGATCGGCGAATTGTCCGCCACCGTCGGTGGGATCGATCTGACGCCAGAAGGTCTCCACCAGCTCCCGATAGGAGACTTTTTCCGGGTCATACACCACCCGTACCGCTTCGTAATGGCCGGTTCGACCTCCCGACACCTTGTCGTAGACGGCATCTTCCCGGCTGCCGCCGGTATAGCCGGCAACCACGTCGATCACCCCGTCCAGCTGTTCGAATGGCGGTTCCATACACCAGAAACAACCGCCACCGAAAAAAGCGGTTTCCTGACGTTTTGCCGGTTCCGCGTCAATCGCGTAGGCGGTGCCGGCAAGCGTCGCAAAGAGCAGAACGAGAAAGACACTATTCATGGCTCACCTCATATAAGAATAATTCCCCTTAGCAACAATAGGCACATTCCTCTTTACCGGCAAGGAGTCGGCCGTTGTCGCCCCTTTTACCGGCAAGCGCTGTTGCCACGGCTCCTGATTAGGTGTATAAAAAGACCGGATTGGCAGACAAAACCATTTTGCGAGGAGACGGTATGAAAAACCCGGGCACGACCAAACGGACCAAATTCATCTTCATCACCGGCGGCGTTCTTTCCTCGCTCGGTAAGGGGTTGGCCGCCGCCTCCATCGGCGCCCTGCTGGAATGCCGCGGTCTCTCCGTTACCTTCCAGAAACTCGATCCCTATATCAATGTCGACCCCGGCACCATGAACCCGTTCCAACACGGCGAGGTCTACGTCACCGACGACGGCGCCGAGACCGATCTGGATATGGGCCATTACGAGCGCTACAC
>JAUVWB010000319.1 GCA_030604345.1 Desulfofustis sp.
CTCCGTCAATGATATTGAGGAAGGAATTGGTCAACCGGTCCGACGGCGCCCCCCCGACACTGCTGCGGCGCGGGGCCAGGGCGTCGGCCTCGTCGAAGAAGACCACCGCCGGGGCGATCATCTTGGCGATATCGTAGATCTTGGTCAGGTTCTCCACCGCCCCGTCCACCGGGTTCGCCGGATTATGCAGGATGCTCGGGTTGGCGGAGACGTCATGGATGGTCTCGTTATCACTGAGCCAGGTCCGCACCAGAAAGGTCTTGCCGCTGCCGGGAGGACCGTTGAGCACGACGCCCTTCTCCTCACGAATATGGTAGAGCAGACAATTGTTGGCCATTTCCGAGAAGACGTGCTTCACTTCGCCGGCATAGTCGTCCCAACGCGCCGAGCGATCGATCCGGCCGACCACCTTCTTGTACAGATCACCAAACGAATTTTTTGCCACCAATTCGAACGCATGCCGCACCAGCATCGAATCGTCGAGATAGTCGGGATGAAAGCTCCCCTTGAAAGAAACGATGTAGCCGACCAGCTTGCGGGTATACGCCGGAGTGAGCTGCAGGGACCGCTCCTTGAATATGTGGAAGAACTTGCCCACCGCGCTCTTCAATTCTTCCTCGCTGATCCATTGGATACCGGGGAAGTCGAGATGCGCCCCGGCGGCGGCGACGCGGATATTGTTGCGCATCAACTCGATGCGTAGAATTTCCTGCAGATTCGATTTATTGCGCCAATATTCGGAGACATCGATGATCAGCCCCTTTTCGACAAAGCGACGATAGATGGCGGAATCGAAGACTTCCGGCTGATCCGAGGTGGCAATCAAAATACAATCGCGACCGCCGTTAATAATCTCATCGATAATGATGTTGGAGCTGTCCACCAACGTCCCCTGCTGCCGCTCCACACCACCCGAGACACCGCTGCTTTCCTTGCGGGCAAAAGCCGAATGCGCCTCTTCCAGATGCCTGATACAGGTAAACTTCGGGTTGCCGAAGGCCCGCCGCAGATAATTGCCGGGTTCGCCGGAAAGTGCCGTCTGAAAATCGTTGGGGGTGATCCGGGCATAATCAACCACCAAGCTCTGTTCTTCCAGTTCATTGAGATTGCGGCCGATCTGCCGACGCAACAGCAGATTGAGCAGAGGAATGCGGGAAAGTATTTTATAGCGCCGCAGACGGCGGCGCCGATCGATGGCCAGGGCCAGTTCGGGTGAGACCTCTTCCAGCCGTTTCCAGAACGGTACCGCCGACATGACCGTGGCGCGTTTCTGGCACAGATCAACCTCCGGTCGTGTCTCATCGGCAAAAAACACCTGCTCGATGGCCCGGGTGGCAGTCGCCGTCTTGCCGCTGCCGCTCGGCCCAACCAGCAGAATGATGGGAGCCTGAGGCACATCCGGGTCGCTGGTGTACTCCTTGCGCAGATGGGCCCGGTAGATCTTCTCGAAGAGCCGGCGCAATTCCTCCGGCAGATGTACATCGGCCAGCTCCTGCTCGAGACGCGACAGCAGGTAGGCGTGATCCTTCGGACTCAACTCCTTTTCAAGAATATGGTTCCAGGCCTTGCGCGGTAACGTCTGGCCGGAGACTTCGAAGCGCCGTTGCCAGTCGGTGAGGATAGCGGGATCCTTGAGAATCTGCAGGTCACGCTTGCGGCCGGTCACCGTGAACCATTGGTAACAACTGGCAAACAGGCGGGCAAAGAGGGAAGGTGGCCGATACTGTTTCAACCGGGCCCGCATGAACTCCTTGGTTTCATGGGACCAGGAGGCAACCAGATTATCAATTTCTGCGATCCGTTTTTCCGGCAAACGGATATAGCGAATCTGTTTCGTCAGACGTCTCGGCATGGCGGCTTCACTGTTCTTCCCTGGCAGGTGGTGGCAGTGGCAGGGTCACCGAAGCACCGTCGGTATTCTGGATAACCACCGTGTTCTGGCCGGTCTGATTCTTCTCGTAGGCGGTGGCCCAGCGCTGCTGGTTGAGAAATTGCATAATGATCGCATCGGTGGAGCCATCGTCCCTGCCGATCTCCTGCTGGAGTGATCGGATGCTCTCCAGGTAGGCGGCATACAGCTTTCTGATCCGGCTGGCTTCCTGATCTGCCGCGTAATTTTCCGCCTCGGCAATCAGCTCCCGCCGCTTCTTCTCCTCGGAGGCCTCGACCAGCTTATCACCGAAATGGGTCTCACGCAGAACAAAGCTGACGATCTCGATTCCGTATTTTTCCTCCAGGGTCGGGCCGCCCTCGTTGATCGGTCGCGATTTCAGCGCCGTAAAAATCCGCTCTTTAACCTCCGGGCGATTGCTGATCAACTGATCCACCGATTCCGCCTGCATCAGATCCTTAACGATACCGTCATAATCACCTTGCAGAAGCCCCAAGGGCAATTGGTTCTCGATGGCCCAGATTTTCAGATCACGAATCCGATAGGTCAGAAGGGCCGAGGTCCACAACGCCACGTTCTCGCTGGAGATCACCCGTACCGGTTCGACGGAGCCGCCCAGGTAGAGGCTCTGGTTCATTAAGGTCACCTCCTGCTCGATCCGGGTAAACAGCGGCAGGCGCACATGCCAGCCGACTTGGGTAACCGGTTCCCGCCTGCCGCCGAGCTTTTCCAGTACGACGGCATGGTTCATCTTGACCTTGAAAATGGTTTTCGTGGCATAGATGGCAGCCACCAGCCCGTAGGCGACCGCCGACAAAATGGCGACCAGCAGAAATATGCGGCCCATCCGTAAGACAAACGCCCGTTGTACTAATCTGGCGACCGGACCTTTCGTCATGGCACCCCTCTTTGTCCTGAAGAAAAAGACACGACCTCAGCATGAGCTGAGCTGTGTAACGAAACTGTCGATTACAACAAAAAATCGACCGCGAATGCGGAATAATGCAGACGGTTAGCTCGTATCGGTTCACCCGACTC
>JAUVWB010000169.1 GCA_030604345.1 Desulfofustis sp.
CTTGGACCCGGAGCTGGCGCTGCCAATGTGGTAGACGACCGCCTCCGGCAGGTAACGGCACCGTGCCCCGGCGCGAACCGCACGCAGGTTGAAATCCACATCCTCGAGATAGGCGAAGAAGTCTTCATCGAAGAGGCCGACCCGATCGAAAAGCTCTCGCCGATACAGCGCAGCCCCGGCGCAGGCCCCGAACACTTCCCGGCTCATGGCAAAATCGGGCCCGTCGGGCTCGAGCGTGCCCAGCCGGTAACCGACACCGCCGCGCAGCACCCCGTCACCGGCGCCGTCGATCACCTGTCGCTGGTGAAAAGCACACATCTTCAGGGCGAAAAACTCATATTCCGGATACCGCCGGCACTGAGTCTGCAATTCCTGCAGGCAGTCGGGCTGCACCTCCACATCGTTGTTCAACAGCAATACCCAAGGATTGTCGCCGGAACGGATACCGCTGTTGACCGCAGCGCTGAAGCCTCGGTTCTCCGGCAACATGACCACATCAACCCAGGGGAACTGCTCCCTGATCAACTGCGGTGAACCATCTGTCGAACCGTTATCGACGACGATTGTCCGAAATCGGCGATTCGTCTGATTCTGCAGGGAGAGCAAACAGGTCCGCAACAGCTCCCAGCCGTTCCAGTGGGGAATGACCACATCAATATCGAGGCCCGGCCGAGCGCTCATGGACACCCCGGGTCCGGTTCGTATTTCTGGGCGCTGTAGACCTCCTTCACATGGTAGATCGCCTTTTGCTGCGATTCATGATAGGTGCGGGCCTGCAGTTCGGCGATCAAGCCGAGCGAGACAAACTGGATGCCGATGAAGATGAGCAGGATGGCCAGCAGCAGCAGCGGACGATCGGAGAGTGGGATGCCGAAAAACTGACGCTGGATGGTCATGATCAGGGCGATCAGGAAACCGGTCGCCCCGGAAACGACACCGAGGAGCCCAAAGACCTGAATAGGTCTGGTGGCAAAACTCAGCAGGAATTTCACCGTGATCAGATCGAGGACGACCCGAATGGTGCGCGAGATACCGTATTTCGAGGTACCGTAGCGCCGGGGCCGATGATTGACCTTGATCTCGGTATAGGAAATCCCCATACCGCTGGCGATGGCCGGGATAAAACGATGCATTTCCCCGTATAACCTGATGCTCTTGATGACTTCCCGGCGAAACGCCTTGAGAGTGCAGCCATAATCGTGCAGCGCCACCCGGGTGGTCCAGGAGATGATCTTATTGGCGATGATCGAAGGGAGCCGACGATTGAGGAAGGCGTCTTTCCGATCAAACCGCCAACCGGTGACCACGTCGTAGCCCTCCCGAATCTTCTGGATCAGCTGCGGGATGTCGTGTGGGTCGTTCTGCAGGTCGCCGTCCATGGTGATGATCACATCGCCGGTGGCATAATCGAACCCTGCGGACATGGCCGCCGTCTGGCCGAAATTGCGGCGAAAGGCGATAACCACCACCTGTTCATCAGCCGCTTGGATGGCCTGCAGTACCGCCAGCGTGCGGTCGGTGCTGCCATCGTCGATAAATAGAAGCTCATAGGGGCACGCCATCCCCTGCAGGACGCCGGTGGTCTCTTCATAGAGCAGGCGAATGTTCTGTTCTTCGTTATAGGCGGGTATGACCACAGATATTTTCACGAGCACTCCTCCAGTTGATCAGATCACACTACCCGATTCTCATCTTGTTTCCGGACCTCTTTCCCCAGCTCGCCCGCTGCCGCTGCCGTCTCCGGACGGACCGGCCCAGAGGCGATAGAGGAAAAAAAGGCCGCCGATCAGCGAATAGCACACCGCCACCACCAGGAAAAACAACGCCAAGGTTCTGGTCTCGATATCGCTCATCCCGGCCCGGGTAAAGAAAAATACATATCCGTAGTCCCGAATGCCGAGGCCGTAGATCGATATGGGAAGGGCCTCCATCAGGGTGATCAACGGCACAAAAGCACTGAAATAAAAGAAACCGGTCTGGGCTCCCAGCGACTTGGCCATCAGGTACACGACCGTGATCAAGGAACCCTGAAAGAGAAAGGAGAGGCTCATAACCTTGGTCAACAGCGATCTGTTCGCTCCATAACAGGAAAAGGAGAGCAGGAGCTTATCGGCAATCCGCGCCACCGCACCGATTCGGCCTAACCCGGAAATCAGGAGCAAACGCCTGAACCGATTCTGCCGGGAAAGGACCCAGAGAATCCCGAGGAAAAACAGCAGCAGGAGGGAGGGGATCAACAGGAAAACCAGGGAATCGAATTGAGCGGCGACATAAAAGGACGACAACAGGCTCAGCACAACCAGGGCGAGAAACCCGGAAAAGCGGTCGGCAAAAACCGAAGCGGCCGATCGCGCTCCATCCCTGCTGGCCTTGGCGATGTCATAGATCCGGTACGAATCGCCGCCGATGTTCGAGGGAAGGAACAGATTGCAGAAGGTGCCGCTCATATAGGAAGTCACCAATTGGCGCAACGGCAGAACGACCCCGTCGGCCCTCAGAAAAAGCTGCCATTTCCAGGCACTGATAACGGTATTGACGAAGAGCAGCAGACCGATTGGCAGCAGATAGCCCAAGTCAATGGCAGCGATCAACGCGTGCATCTCGACCAGCGGTGTCTGCCGATAGAGCAGATAAAGCAGCCCCGCACTGACGCCAAGCTTGAGGCTCACCGTTACGATGCGTTGCATGTCACTGACGCTCTTTTACCACGCGGGCGGGGACTCCCATGCAGACCGAAAAGGTCGGTACCGATTTGGTAACCACCGCCCCGGCGCCGACCACACTACCCTCACCGACCACCACCCCCCCGAGTACGGTGACGTTGGCCCCGAGCCACACATTGTTCTGGATGCTCACCCCCCCGTCGGCCTTGATCGATCGCTCCCTGATCAGCTCTTCACGAGGGCCGACATCATAGGTGCCCCCAGCTATGATCAGGCACCGTTGCCCGATAACACAATCGTCGTTCACCTGCACCGGATTGTGGTTGGTTGACTGGATTACCGTCTGGGCGTTCACTCCTACCCGGTCGCCAAGTTTAATGAATCCGTCCTTGCAGGACAGCATGACGTTGTTCGACAGGATCGTCTCGTCTCCAATCTCGATGGACACCTCCTGCTCAGAGTGTCTGCCGTCGAGAATGCAGTATTCACTGATGACCACCTTTTCTCCGATCCTCATGCGACAGGGGTGTCGCACCACAACACCGTAACCGAATACCGAACCTGGGCCACAGGCGGCAAAGAGCCGCGGCCAGAACCATTTACGCAACACCATGCCGAGTGCTCCAGGAATACAGGCAAGCAGCTGGCACCACTCAAAATAGAGAAAGTACAAGCAGGACGAACTACCGACGACGACGTGGAGATATTTAGTCCAGGCTGAACCTTCACCGGTCACGGCGGTATGGGTTTTTTTCATGAAAGCTGCCTGTTTCTGGTGATCAAGAGAAAAACCGATGGTGCCAGATAGCCACGTTGATCAGCGCCCACAGGATGTGGTTGTGGTTGTGTTTCATGGTCAGATGCTCGTCAATCAGGGTGTCCACGGCCGATTCGTTCATGTTTTCCCTGATGACCGGGGAATCCTTGAGCAGGGTCACCATGTAATCCTTCAATTCGCCGCGCAACAGGTGCTTCACCGGTAGACTATACCCCTGCTTGCCCCGATAGACAACTTTCTCGGGGAGCAGGCCGGCCAACGCCGCCCGGAAGATGTATTTGGTCGTCATCTTCCGCAATTTCCAGTCCCCGGGTAACGACGCCATGTATTCGACGAGGACATGGTCCAGCAGGGGCACTCGAATCTCGAGGGAACTGGCCATGGACATCCGATCGACTTTCATCAACACCGAGTCCGTCATCATGAATCGCATGTCCAGATAGATCTCCCGGTTGAGCGCATCATCACCGGCATCACAGCGACGGGCATACTCCCTGATGAGCTTGAACGGATCACGGTCTATCCGCTGACAAAAACCTTTCTGGAACAACCGGTCTTCCAACGATCGGTTGAGAAAATACTGCCAGCGAAGGTGGTATCCATCGGCCGGCAGATTGGCGCCTTCCACAAACCGTTTGAGGGAGTTGATGGCGCCTTTTTTTTGTGGCTGATCGGGAAGCAGGGCCACCATCGGGCCGATCAGGTCGCGGCGGATCAGGGAAGGAATGACGCTGAACCAGCGATCGAGGCGACTGGCCTTGAACCGGTCATATCCGGCGAAGCTCTCGTCGGCGCCCTCGCCCGAGAGGCAGACGGTCACGTGCTTTTTCGCCTGCCGGCACAAGAGATAGAGCGGCACCGTGGATAGATCGGTCATCGGTTCGTCCAGATGATAGAGGGTCTGCTCCACGTATTCCGGGCGCAGCGTATCCAGCATCAGGACATGATGGTCCGTCTGACAGTGTCGGGCAACGATGTCTGCGTAATCAAGTTCACTGAAGGAGCGATCCTCATAACCGATGGTGAAAGTCTTGAGCGATCCGCTGATATGTTTCCTCATCAGAGCAACGATACAACTGGAATCAAGCCCTCCGGAGAGAAAGACACCCAGCGGCACATCGCTGATCAAGTGCGATTGCACTGCAAAGTCGAGATGATCCCGCATCCTCTCGACCGCCTCATCGAAACTCTTCGGACACTCCTGATTTTTAAACGACAGATCCCAGTAGGACTCCACCCGCAGCTGGTCTTTCTCGAGAATCAGCAGGTGGCCGGCCGGCACTTTATAGATGTCGGCAAACATGGTTTCCGGAGCCGGCAC